>NZ_JALPKN010000235.1 GCF_023630195.1 Actinotalea sp. C106
GCGCACGCCCACGCGGTGCGCGCCCAGGTCGACGCGATCGCGGTCGGGACGGGGACGGCCCTCGCCGACGACCCCGCCCTCACGGCCCGTGACGCGAACGGCGGCCTGAGTGCGCACCAGCCGTTGCGGGTGGTGCTCGGTGCCCGCGAGATCCCGGCCACCGCGAGGCTGCACGGGCCCGGGGGGGAGCTCGTGCAGCTCGCCACCCACGACGTCGCCGAGGCCCTGCACGAGCTCGGACGACGGGAGGTGCGTCACCTGCTCGTCGAGGGCGGACCGACCCTCAGCGCGGCGCTGCTCCGGGCGGGACTCGTGGACGAGGTCCACGCGTACCTCGCACCCGTGCTGCTCGGCACCGGGCCCGGAGCGGTCGGGCCGCTCGGCATCTCGACCATCACCGAGGCCCTCCGGCTCGAGACCGTCAGCACCGAACCCCTCGGGCCGGACGTCCTCGTCGTCGCCCGCACCCTGACGTCCGACCGCACGACCGCCCGCACCCCCACGGAGGAGAGCTGATGTTCACCGGCATCGTCGAGGAGATCGGCACCGTCCTGGCCGTCGTGCAGGGCGAGCAGGACGCGCGCCTGACCCTGCGCGGCCCCGTGGTCGCCCCAGGCACCCGGGTCGGCGACTCGATCGCGGTCGACGGGGTGTGCCTGACGGTCACGGGGGAGGTGGTCGACGCGACCTTCACCGCCGACGTCATGCCCGAGACCCTGCGGCGCAGCACCTTGGGGTCCCTCGCCCCCGGCGCGGCCGTCAACCTCGAGCGCGCGGTGCGAGCCGACGGCCGGCTCGACGGTCACCTCGTGCAGGGGCACGTGGACGGAGTAGGTCGGCTCCTGAGCCGTGACCCGGGCCCGCGGTGGGACGACCTCGTCATCTCCTGCACCCCGGACCTCAGCCGCTACGTGGCCGAGAAGGGCTCGATCACCGTGTCCGGGGTCTCCCTGACCGTGACCGGCGTGACCGACGAGAGCTTCGGCATCTCGCTGATCCCCACCACCCTCGAGGCGACAACCCTGGGGCGGCTCGCGCCCGGCGACCCGGTCAACCTCGAGGTCGACGTGGTCGCCAAGTACGTCGAGCGCCTCCTGGGCGCCCGGCTCAGTGCCGACGCCCGCACCACCGACGCAGCCCAGCCCGGGGACGGCCCGGACGGGCGCGTCTCGCAGCAGGACGGAGCACCCGCACGATGAGCGAGACCACCAGCACCTCGGCCACCGAGCGCGTCGAGGACGTGCCCGCCCGCTCGATCCGCCTAGGGACGGTCGAGGAGGCCCTCGAGGCGTTGCGAGCCGGCCGCCCCGTGCTCGTGGCCGACTCCCCGGACCGCGAGAACGAGGCCGACGTCATCCTCGCGGCGGGGTCCGCCACCAGCGAGTGGGTCGGCTGGACCATCCGCCACTCCTCGGGCTACCTGTGCGCCCCGATGCCCTCGGATCGGGCTGACGCGCTCGAGCTCCCGCTGATGGTGCCGCACAGCCAGGACCCGCGGCGGACCGCGTACACCGTGACGGTGGACGCCGCCGACGGCGTGACCACGGGCATCTCGGCCTCCGACCGGGCCCGCACCCTCCGGGTCCTGGCCGACCGGGCGGCCGGCCCGCAGAGCGTCATCCGACCGGGGCACGTGCTGCCCTTGCGTGCCGTGCCCGGGGGAGTGCTGCACCGAGCCGGCCACACCGAGGCCGCTGTCGACCTGTGCCGTCTCGCCGGGCTCGAGCCCGTGGCGGGCATCGCCGAGCTGGTCCATGACGACGGGTCGATGATGCGGCTGGACGCGACGGCCGAGCTCGCCGAGCAGCACGGCCTGGTGCTGCTGACCATCGCCGACCTGGTCGCCTGGCGTCGCCGCCACGGGGACCTGCCGGCGGTGGCCGAGCCGATCGGCACCGACCGACGCGTGCACGGCACGGGGGTCGCCACGTTGCCGACCCGGCACGGGCGCTTCCGGGTGCACGGGTACCGGGACCTGCGTACGGGCGCCGGGCACGTGGCCCTCGTGGCCGACGGGGTCCAGGCCCCGACGGCTCTCCCCGTCGTCCGGGTGCACTCCGAGTGCCTCACCGGCGACGCCTTCGGGTCCCTGCGCTGCGACTGCGGACCCCAGCTCGACGCCTCGCTCGAGCGGGCCGCGCGCGAGGGCGGCGCGGTCGTGTACCTCCGGGGTCACGAGGGTCGCGGGATCGGTCTGCTGTCGAAGATCGACGCGTACGCCCTCCAGGACGCCGGGCGCGACACGGTCGAGGCCAACCTCGAGCTCGGGCTCCCCGCGGACCGTCGCGAGTACGGCGCCGCGGCGGCGATCCTGCACGACCTCGGTCTGGGTGCCGTGCGCCTGCTGACCAACAACCCGGCCAAGGTCACCGGGCTCACGGCCCACGGCGTCGAGGTCGACGAGGTGCTGCCCCTCGAGGTGGGCCGGACCACCGAGAACGCCGCGTACCTGCACACCAAGGCGGTG
Source organism: Actinotalea sp. C106 (assembly GCF_023630195.1). Taxonomy (GTDB): domain Bacteria; phylum Actinomycetota; class Actinomycetes; order Actinomycetales; family Cellulomonadaceae; genus Actinotalea. The sequence goes on from NZ_JALPKN010000235.1 coordinate 2,468, forward strand.
GCGATGGGCCACCTGCTGTCCCACCACGAGGAGGACCCACGATGAGCGGAGCCGGAGCACCGACCCTCGAGCTCGACGGCCGGGGGCTGCGCGTCACGATCGTCGCCGCGAGCTGGCACACGACCGTGATGGACGGGCTGCTCGAGGGCGCCCGACGGGCACTGGCCGAGGCTGGGGTGACGGACGTCACCGAGGTGCGGGTCCCGGGCTCCTTCGAGCTGCCCGTGGCTGCCGCCCGGGTCGCGCGCAACGGCGTCGATGCCGTCGTGGCCCTGGGGGTCGTCATCCGCGGGGGCACCCCGCACTTCGAGTACGTCTGCTCGGCCGCGACCCAGGGCCTCACGGACGTCTCGGTGCGCTCGGGGGTGCCTGTCGGTTTCGGGCTGCTGACCTGCGACGACGAGGCCCAGGCCCTCGATCGCGCCGGCCTGCCCGGCTCCCGTGAGGACAAGGGCACCGAGGCCGCGCAGGCAGCCGTCGCGACCGCCCTCACGCTGCGACGCGTCTGAGCCCTGCCTTCCTCGCCGCGGCTCGGGTGGGCCCTCCGTCTCCTGGACGAGGACGGGTCCGCCCGTCTCGGGCGTCTAGGCTCTGGACCGTGAAGACCTTCGACTCGTTGTTCGCCGAGCTGGCCGAGAAGGCCGCGACCCGCCCCGAGGGGTCGGGCACCGTCGCCCAGCTCGACGCGGGTGTCCATGCGATCGGCAAGAAGGTCGTCGAGGAGGCCGCCGAGGTCTGGATGGCCGCCGAGCACGAGGGTGAGGAGCGCACCGCCGAGGAGATCTCCCAGCTCCTGTACCACTTGCAGGTGCTGATGCTCGCCCGCGGCCTGACCCTCGAGGACGTCTACGCCCACCTGTGACCCGGTGACCACCGCCGCGGCCCTGGCCGCACCGGCTCGCCCGCGCGTCGCGCTCCGTCCCCCGCTCCCTGCAGAACCCAACCCCGTGAGGCCACCGTGCTGAGGATCGCCGTCCCCAACAAGGGCTCCCTGTCGGAGCCTGCCGCCGCGATGCTGCGTGAGGCGGGCTACCGCCAGCGCCGCGACTCGCGAGAGCTCGTCCTGCCCGACCCCGACAACGACGTCGAGTTCTTCTTCCTGCGCCCGCGGGACATCGCCGTCTACGTCGGCAAGGGCACCGTGGACGCCGGCATCACGGGCCGAGACCTGCTCCTGGACTCGGGGGCCGAGGCCGTCGAGCACCTCGAGCTCGGCTTCGCGGGCTCGACCTTCCGCTTCGCGGCCCCGACCGGTCGCCTGAGCGAGGTCTCGCAGATCGACGGCCTGCGGGTCGCGACCTCTTACCCGGTGCTCGTGACCGAGCACCTACGGTCCCAGGGCGTCACGCCCACCGAGGTCGTCCGGCTCGACGGCGCGGTGGAGACCGCCATCCGCCTGGGTGTCGCCGACGTCATCGCCGACGTCGTGGAGACCGGCTCGACCCTGCGCGCCGCCGGGCTCGAGGTCTTCGGGGAGCCGCTGCTGCGGTCCGAGGCCGTGCTGGTACGCCGCGAGGAGGGACCCGAGCCCCAGGGTCTCGACGTCCTGACCCGGCGGCTGCAGGGCGTGCTGACCGCGCGCCAGTACGTCCTGATGGACTACGACGTCCCGCTCGAGCTGGTCGACGCGGCGGTCGCGATCACCCCGGGCCTCGAGTCGCCCACGGTCTCACCTCTGCACAACAGGGAGTGGGCCGCGGTGCGCGCCATGGTCCGTCGCGACCACACCAACCGTGTGATGGACGCGCTGTACGACGTGGGCGCGCGTGCGATCCTGGTCACCTCGATCCACGCCTGCCGGCTCTGACAGTCGCCCCCCGCGTGCCATGACCGACCGTCCGGCTCCGCAGGGCCCCCCGGGTCTGCACCGCCCCTTCCGTCCCCGGCTGGCCAGGGTCGTCAGCCTCGGCCTGGCCGTGCTCGTGGCGGTGACCTCGATCGGCCTGGTGCTCGGGCTGCCCTCGGTAGCCCCGTCATGGGACACCCCGGCGAGCCGGGTGAGCATCCTGGCCTTCGGCGCGCTGATCGTGTGGTTCCTGGCTCGTCAGGCCGGGGTGGCAGCCCACCCCGACGAGACCGGACTCACGGTGCGCAACCTGGCGGTCAGCCGGCACGTCACCTGGGCGGAGATCGTCTCGGTGCGCTTCGGTCACGGCCGCCCCTGGGTTCAGCTCGACCTGGCCGACGGGGACGTGCTGCCGGTCATGGCCGTGCAGTCCGCGGACGGTGCCCTCGCGGCGGCCGAGGCCCAGCGGATGGCCACGCTCGTGGCCTACCACTCCCGGACCGCGCGGGACGACTGATCCCGCGACCGCGGTGCGGGGCCCGCGCGGCTGCCCTCAGACCGGTGGGGCGATCCGCCCAGCGTGGACCCCGGAGACGGCTGCGGCGAGGAAGGCCATGGGGTCCTCGTCGAGACCGCGTCCCATCGTGCTGAGCCGGACCGGGGCGCCGGCGAGGTCCGCCCGGAGCGCGGCATCGGCCTCGACCTCGACCAGCTCGTGCCGCCCGGCGGGCCGGCACAGGGC
>NZ_JALPKN010000236.1 GCF_023630195.1 Actinotalea sp. C106
GCCGCTCGGCTGCGCACCACCGCGCTGCGCCTCCTGGCGCTGCTGCTCGTCGCCCTGGTGGCGACCGTGCTGCTGGCCGGGGTCGCGCAGGCCGCCCCGATCGACCCGGTCGATCCCACCGCACCGACCGAGCCGGTCGCCCCCGAGGGCGACCCGGCCGTGACCATCGACCTCAACGGGGTCAACGGCACGCCGAACAGCTCGATCGTCGTGCTGCTGGCCATCACGCTGCTCTCGGTCACCCCGGCCCTGCTGCTGATGATGACGAGCTTCACCAAGATCTTCGTGGTGCTGGCCCTGACCCGTAACGCCCTGGGCCTGACCGGCGTCCCGCCCAACCAGGTCCTCGCGGGCCTCGCCCTCTTCCTCAGCCTCTTCATCATGGCCCCGGTCGTCGGCGAGGTGAACGACGTCGGCGTCCAGCCCTACCTGACCGGCGACGCGACCTTCACCGAGGCGATCGACGTCGGCTCGGGCCCGCTGCGCGAGTTCATGCTGGCCCACACCCGCGAGGCGGACCTCGCCCTCATCACCCGGGCCGCGGACATGGAGAACCCCGAGACGGTCGACGACGTGGCGATGACCACGCTCATCCCCGCCTTCATGCTCTCCGAGCTGCGCTCGGCCTTCATCATCGGCTTCGTCATCTTCGTGCCGTTCCTGGTCATCGACCTGGTGGTCGCGGCCGCCCTGATGAGCATGGGCATGATGATGCTCCCGCCGGTCATGATCTCGCTGCCCTTCAAGCTCCTGCTCTTCGTCCTCGTGGACGGCTGGGGCCTGATCGTCACCGCACTGGTGGGGAGCTACGTCTAGTGGACACCACGGCGGTCCTCGACATCGGCTTCCAGGCCATGCTCCTCGCGGCCAAGCTCTCCGCACCCATCCTCATCACCGCGCTCGTGGTGGGTTTCGCGGTCTCCCTGCTGCAGTCGATCACGCAGGTCCAGGAGGTCACGCTCAGCTTCGTGCCCAAGGCCATCGCGGTCGCGATCGCGCTGCTCGTCTCGGGCCACTGGATGATCGCCGAGACCGTCTCCTTCACCCAGGAGATGTTCTCGCGCATCCCCAGCCTGCTGGGGGGCTGACATGGGCCTGACCATCCCGCTGGCGACCATCGAGGTCATGATGCTCGCCGGTGTGCGCATCGCGGCCTTCCTGGTGATCGCCCCGCCCTTCTCGCACGGCGCCGTGCCAGGGCGGATCAAGGCGATGCTCGCCGTCGGGCTGGGCCTGCTGGCCACCCCGCGCGCGATCGCCGCCGCGGGGGAGACCGTCGGCACCTCGATCGCCTCGGGCACCGCCCAGCTGATCGGCGACCTCGTGATGCAGGCAGTCATCGGTGGGGCGCTGGGCTTCCTGGTGGCGATGGTCTTCGCCGCGGTGCAGGCCGCGGGCAACATGATCGACCTGTTCGGCGGCTTCCAGCTCGCGCAGGCCTTCGACCCCATGAGCATGACCAACGGTGCGCAGTTCTCCAGGCTCTACACGATGACGACGATCGTGCTGCTGTTCGCCTCGAACGCGCACCACGTGATCCTCGCGGGCCTGATGCGCAGCTTCGACGCGCTGCCGCTGGGCACCCCCCTCAACCTCGGCGCCATGAGCGAGGCGGTCACCGAGGGCATCACCGACCTGTTCCTCTCGGCCCTGCAGGTCGCCGGCCCGCTGATCGTCGTGCTCTTCCTCGCCGACGTCGGCCTGGGGCTGCTGACCCGCGTGGCCCCGGCCCTCAACGCCTTCGCCCTGGGCTTCCCGCTCAAGATCCTGCTCACCGTGACCCTCGGCGCGACGGCCTACCTGGCCCTGCCGCAGATCGTGGCCGCGCTGAGCGACACCGCGGTGACCCGCGTGCTGGAGGTCGGGCGGTGAGCGAGCAGAGCGGTCAGGAGCGGACCGAGAACGCGACCCCGAAGCGGATGAAGGAGGTCCGCAAGGAGGGGTCGCTCCAGCGCTCGCAGGACCTCTCCGCGTGGATCGGCATCGGCACCGGCGCGATCATGCTCACCTTCGTGATGAGCAGCGGGCAGGGGGCGGCCCTCGAGCAGATGAGCATGGTCGAGGAGGCCATCGCCAACCCCGACCCCGAGCTCGCGGTCACCGCCGTGTTCGACGGCATGTCCTCGATCGTGTGGACGATGCTGCCGCTGTTCGCCGTCGTGGTGCTCGCGGCGATCATCGGCTCGGCCCTGCAGGGCGGCATCCACATCTCGACCAAGAAGCTCAAGCCGACGTTCAAGCAGTTCAACCTCGTCAAGGGCATCAAGCAGAAGTTCGGCATGCAGGCCTGGTGGCAGGGCCTCAAGGCAGCGCTCAAGGCCTTCGCGATCGGTGCGGTGCTCTACACCGTGGTCCAGGGGCTGATCCCTCTGATGCTCGGCTCGGGCACCCTGTCGCTCAACCAGATCCTCGGGGCCGCGGGCTCGGGGGTCGGCAGCCTGGTCCGCACGGCTGTCGTCGCAGGGCTCGTCCTCGCGGTCTTCGACCTCCTGGTCATCGGGAAGGCGAACCGCAAGAAGACCAGGATGACGAAGAAGGAGGTCAAGGACGAGCACAAGCAGACCGAGGGCGACCCGATGCTCAAGGGCGCGATCCGCTCCAAGCAGATCGCGATGAGCCGCAACCGCATGATCTCCGAGGTCGCCCAGTCCGACGTCGTCCTGGTGAACCCGACGCACGTGGCCGTGGCCCTGCGCTACGAGCCGGGCACGGGTGCCCCCAAGGTGGTCGCGAAGGGTGCGGGCCACATCGCCGCGAAGATCCGTGAGGTCGCGACCGAGAAGAACGTCCCCATGGTCGAGGACATCCCGCTGACCCGGGCCCTGCACGCGGCCTGCGAGCTCAACCAGGAGATCCCCGCCCACCTGTACACCGCGGTCGCGCGGATCCTCGCCTTCGTCATGGCCCTACGGCGCCGGGGTGCCGCGACCGGCATGCACAAGCCGCCGGACGGCCCCACCAAGATCCCGGAGGCGGCGTGAGATCCCGACCCGCACGCCCGCCCCACCCCCCGACCACTGCCAGCACCACGACCCACCCTGAGGAGGCCCGAGCATGAAGGCCAAGCAGATCACCCAGCTCGGCGTCCCTGTCGGCGTGGTGGGCATCGTCATGATGCTCGTCGTCCCGCTGCCCGCCGAGCTCCTCGACTTCCTCATCGTCATCAACATCGTCATGGCCCTCGTGGTGCTGCTCACGGCGATGTACGTCAAGAAGCCGCTCGACTTCTCGGTCTTCCCCTCGCTGCTGCTGGTGCTCACCCTGTTCCGGCTCGGGCTCAACGTGGCCTCGACCCGGCTGGTGCTGAGTGACGGCTACGCGGGGGACGTGATCGACGCCTTCGGCACCATCGTGGTGGGCGGCTCGCTCATCATCGGCCTGGTCATCTTCCTCATCCTCGTGGTGATCCAGTTCGTCGTGATCACCAACGGTGCGGGGCGTGTGGCCGAGGTCGGGGCGCGCTTCACCCTCGACGCGATGCCCGGCAAGCAGATGGCCATCGACGCCGACCTCAACGCCGGCCTGATCGACGAGGACACCGCGCGCTCCCGCCGCGCCGAGATCTCGGCCGAGGCCGACTTCTACGGCGCCATGGACGGTGGATCGAAGTTCGTCAAGGGCGACGCGATCGCCGGCATCATCATCACGATCATCAACCTGCTCGGCGGGTTCGCCGTCGGCATGCTGAACATGGGCATGTCCGCCGGGGAGTCCATCGAGCGGTTCAGCCTGCTGACCATCGGCGACGGCCTGGTCACCCAGATCCCCGCCCTGCTGATGTCCGTCGCGACCGGCCTCATCGTGACCCGCGCGACCGCCTCGGGTGACCTGGGCGCCGCCGCGAGCGGCCAGCTGACGCAGAGCCGCACGGCCCTGATGATCGCCGGCTCGGCCGCGATCGCCCTGGCCCTGGTGCCCGGGCTCCCCAAGCTGCCCTTCATCGTGGTCGGCGCGGCCCTCCTGCTCGTCGGTCAGCGCATCGGCGCCAACGCCAAGGCCGAGGCCGCCGCCGGGGAGATCGAGGCCACCGCCGCGACCACCTCACCGTCGGCCGACACCCCCGAGGCCCTCATCGAGCAGATGCGGGTGCACACCCTCGAGATCCTCCTCGCCCCCGACCTGGTCGACATGGTCGGCAGCGGCAGCGACCAGGACCTGCTGGCCCGGGTGCGCGGCCTGCGCCGCAAGATCGCCATGGACCTCGGCATCGTCGTCCCGCCCGTCCGGACCCGCGACTCGGTCGAGCTCCCGCGCTCGACGTACGTGGTGCGGATCGCCGGGGTCGAGGTCGGCCGCGGCGAGGCCCCCGGTGGGCGCCTGCTGGCGCTGGGCGACAACCTCGAGAGCCTCGGCGGGACGACCGTCGTCGAGCCGGTCTTCGGGCTGCCGGGCAAGTGGATCCCCAGCGAGCTGCGCCACGCTGCCGAGATGGTCGGCGCCACGGTCGTGGACCGCGTCTCGGTGCTCATCACCCACCTCGGCGCGATCATCGACGCCAACGCCCCGCGGCTGATCTCCCGCGAGGACGTACGTGTGCTCACCGAGGGGGTCAAGCAGGTCAACCCGTCGGTGGTCGACGAGCTCGTCCCCGGCCTGCTGACCCTCGGCGAGGTGCAGCGGGTGCTGCAAGGGCTGCTCGCCGAGCGCGTGGCGATCCGCGACCTGAGCCGCATCTTCGAGGGCCTGACCCTGCGTGCCAAGGTCAGCACCGACACCGAGGGCCTCATCGAGGCCTCACGCACCGCCCTGGGCCCCGCGCTCGCGGCCCCGTACGCCCAGGACGGCGTGCTGCGGGTCATCACCCTGGACCCGACCCTCGAGCAGAGCCTCATGGAGGCCATGCGGCCGGCCGACGGCGGTGCCCAGCTGCTGCTCGACCCGGCCAAGGCCGACCGCGTGCTGGGGTCGCTGCGGCAGATCGCCGCGGCGGGCGAGGCCTCGGGCCGTGAGGGCGTCCTG
>NZ_JALPKN010000237.1 GCF_023630195.1 Actinotalea sp. C106
GCGCAGGCCGTGGCCGGCGCCGACGGCGCGATCGACCGGCTCGCCCTGCACGAGGCCCTCGCCGCGGTGTGGAGCCTGGTCGACGCGACCAACGGCTACGTGACCGAGCAGGCCCCCTGGTCGGTCGCCAAGACCGAGGTCGGCCCGGACGGCACCCACCCCCAGGGCGGTCGCCTCGCCACCACGCTGGTGACCGCGGCCGAGGCGCTACGCACCCTGGCCGTCCTCCTCAACCCGGTGACCCCCCAGGCCGCCGCGGCGCTGTGGGACTCCCTGGGGGCCGAGCCGGTCCTCGGGGCGCTCGCGGACCAGCAGGTCGCCGACGCGGGGAGCTTCGGCCGGCTCGTGCCCGGCACGGTCGTGACCAAGGGGCCCTCGCTCTTCCCGCGGATCGAGGAGCAGGCGGCCTCGTGAGCCCGCGGGGACGAGAGCGGGACCGCTCCTGGCCCGAGCTGCCCGAGCCCCTGCCCGCGCCGCTGGTCGACGACCACACCCACCTCGACCACGCGGCCCCCGGCGCCCCCGGCTTCGACGGCAGGGCCGAGCCGCCCTCGGTCCTCGAGCAGCTCGAGCGTGCTGCCGCGGTGGGTGTCACCCGGATGGTCCAGATCGGCTGCGACCTGCCGGCCGCGCGCTGGACGGACGTGGCCGTCGGGGAGCACGGAGCCCTGCTCGGCGGGGTCGCGATCCACCCGAACGAGGCGCCGCTGCACGCCGGCGTGCTCGAGGTCGGCCCCGACGGCCTCGAGCCCGAGCGGGAGGCGCGGCACGAGGTCTCCCTCGACGACGCGATCACCGAGATCGCCGACCTCGCCCGGGGCAACGACCGCATCCGCGTGATCGGCGAGACGGGCCTGGACCACTTCCGGACCGGGGAGCGCGGTCGCGAGGTGCAGCGCGAGTCCTTCCGGGCGCACGTGGCCCTGGCCAAGGAGCTGGGCCTGGCCCTGCAGATCCACGACCGCGACGCCCACGCCGAGGTGATCGACCTGCTGCTGGCCGACGGCGCCCCCGAGCGCACCGTCTTCCACTGCTTCTCGGGGGACGCCGCGATGGCGCGGCTGTGCGTGGACCGCGGTTGGTACCTGTCCTTCGCGGGGCCGGTGACCTTCGCGAGCAGCCACGAGCTGCGGGCCGCCCTGCACGTCACCCCGCTCAGCCGGGTGCTCCTGGAGACCGATGCTCCCTACCTGACGCCGCACCCGTTCCGCGGCCGGCCCAACGCGCCCTACCTCCTCGCGCGGACGGCCCGCAGCGTGGCCGCGGAGCTCGAGCTCGACCTCGCTGCGCTGTGCGACCAGGTGAGCGCGAACGCCGGGCACCTCTACGGCAGCTGGGGGACCGACGCCTGACGGGGACCTCGGGACTACCCGCCGCCGTGCTCGTTCCGTTACCGTCATGGGGGATGCGTGCCCGGCCCGCGGGCGAGCCGTGGTTGACCAGCACGTTCAGCAGCACCCCGGTCTGCGCCCCTGCCCCCGACGGACGGACGACGCCGTGCCTCTGAGGACCTCGTGAGCCCTACCCTCGTCGAGCGTGCCCTGCCCGCACGTCTGCGCCTCGTGGCGCAGGGGCTGGTGCTGGGACTCGTCGTGGCCGGGACGAGCGCCTTCGCGGTGCTGCACCAGACCGTGGTCCTCGAGGTCGACGGGGAGCGCACGACCGTCTCGACCTTCGGGCGGACGGTGGCCGACGTGCTCGCGGCCGGGGGCGTCGAGGTCGGCGACCGTGACCTCGTGGTCCCGGCGGTCGACGCGAGCCTGGTCGGGGCCGAGGAGATCCTCGTCCGGCACGCCCGCGAGGTCGTGGTCGAGGTGGACGGCGAGGAGCGGACGGTGTGGTCGACGGCACTCACGGTCGGCGAGGTGCTCGCCGAGCTCGGGCTGCGCGACGACGACGTGCGCACCTCGGCCTCGCGCTCGGCCCCGCTGGGCCGTGACGGGGTCCCGACCGACGCGCAGATGCTGCAGCTCTCGACCCCCAAGGCCGTGCACCTCGTCGTCGACGGCGAGACCCGCGAGCTGAGCACCGCCGCGCTGACCGTGCGCGAGGCCCTGCGGGAGGCGGGCACCTCGCTGGGCACCTACGACCAGGTCTCGGTCCCGGTGGACACTCCGCTGGCTGACGGGCTCGCCGTCATGGTGCACCGCGCCGTCCCCGTCACCCGCTCGGAGACGAGCACCGAGGCCTTCGAGACCGTGCGGAGCGACGACCCCGGGCTCGACGAGGGCACCGAGGTCGTCAGCGTGCGCGGCCGTGCGGGCAGCAGCGTCGTGACCTACGTCGCGTACGAGGCCGGGGGGGGCGAGGTCGCCCGCACCGTGCTCGGTGAGGTCGTGCTCGACGAGCGGGTCGACGAGGTGATCCGCGTCGGGACGCGCACCGCCCCCGAGCCGGCCGTCACGGGGGAGGGCGTCTGGGGTGCCCTGGCGCAGTGCGAGTCGGGCGGCCGCCCCACGGTGGTCTCCTCGAACGGGCTGTACCACGGGCTCTACCAGTTCTCGGTGGGGACCTGGCGCTCGGTCGGGGGCAGCGGTCTTCCCTCCGAGGCCACGCCCGCCGAGCAGACCGAGCGGGCCAAGGCCCTGCAGGCGCGCTCTGGGTGGGGGCAGTGGCCGCACTGCTCCTCGGTCCTCGGCCTGCGCTGACCCGCCAGATCGGGACATAGCACACCGGGGCCGAGCGACCGCGTGACAGAAGGTCACGAATGGGTTACGGTCGCATGTCGCCACGGGGCCGCCAGCACTCCTCTGCTAACTGGTCCCCGGACTGAGCTCTCGGCCGTGCCGGAGCTCGGCGCTGGGCGACGGCCGCATCCCCCATGAGGCGGGTCGGTCATGACGGCCGGATCAGGTTGGTCCCGAGCAGCGCCCCCGCGCACGCCCGGCCAGGCCTGTGCCCGGACAAGTCCGACGTCTGGAAGCCTGTGACCTTCAAGCCCTCCCTGCGCCGCTCCTCGGTGCACGAGTCCCCCAGCTCGACCAGCTCGACCCCGCGGCGCGGCCGCGCCTTGGGCATCGGTGCCCTGGCCGCCGTGCTCGTCCTCGGTGGCGGCTCCCTCGCCGTCGCCGGGGCGCACAAGACCGTGACCCTCGACATCAACGGCGAGCCGGTCGAGGTCTCGACCTTCGCCGGCAGCGTCGACGGTCTCCTCGAGAACGAAGCCGTCACCGTGGGCGAGCGTGACCTCGTCGCCCCCGCGGTCGACTCATCCCTCCAGGACGGCGACGAGATCGTCGTGCGTCACGCCCGCCAGGTGACCGTGCTCGCCGACGGCGAGGAGGCCCGCCTGTGGACGACCGCCCTCACCGCCGACGACGCCCTGCAGACCTTCGCGGGCCGCGGCGACGACGTGCGCCTCATGGCCTCGCGCTCCTCGGGTGAGGGGCGCGCCGACCTCGCCGTGCTGCTCGCGGGCGAGGGCCCCGTCGACGTCGTCGTCGACGGGGAGACCCACGAGGTCGCCGACGGCTCGGTGGGGCTCGAGCAGGTGCTCAGCGACCTCGACATCACCGTCGGAGAGCTGGACCGTGTCTCGGTCGAGCGCGACGAGGAGACCGGCCGCGTGATCGTCCGCGTCGAGCGCGTCGTCGCCGAGGAGGTCTCGAAGACCCACGCGATCGAGTTCAGCAGCACCACCGAGGAGACCGCCGACCTCTACACCGACGAGACCGAGGTCGCGGTCGAGGGTCAGGACGGGGAGCGCACCACGGTGCACCGCGTCATCACGGTCGACGGCGAGGAGGAGTCGCGTCTCGAGCTCTCCGACACCGTGACGGTCGCCCCGGTCGAGGAGGTCGTGCGCGTCGGGACCTCCGAGCGTCCGGCCCCCGAGCCCGCGCCGGCCCCCGTGCCGGCCGCCACGCCCGCGAACCCTGCCCCCGCCGCACCTGCACCCGCGCCGGCCGCAGTCGTGAACGGAGACGTCTGGGCGCAGCTCGCGCAGTGCGAGTCGGGTGGTAACCCGACGATCGTGTCCTCGAACGGTCTCTACCACGGGCTCTACCAGTTCAGCGTCGCGACCTGGCAGGCCGTGGGCGGTGCGGGTCTTCCCTCGGAGGCATCCCCGGCCGAGCAGACCCAGCGTGCCCAGGCGCTGCAGGCTCAGTCGGGCTGGGGCCAGTGGCCCGCCTGCTCGACCAAGCTCGGCCTGCGCTGACCGCGCGAGAGCCTAGGCTCTCGACATGACCCACGACGCCCTGCTCGGCCCCGCCCAGATCCGGGACCTGGCAGGGCGTCTTGGTGTCCGCCCCACCAAGACCTGGGGGCAGAACTTCGTCGTCGACCCCGGGACGGTGCGCCGCATCGTCCGGGTGGCAGGGGTCGGGGCGGGGGACGCCGTGGTCGAGGTCGGCCCCGGGCTGGGTTCGCTGACCCTGGGGCTGCTCGAGGTGGGGGCGAGCGTGGTCGCCGTCGAGATCGACCCGGTGCTCGCTCGGCAGCTGCCCAGCACCGTCGCCGAGCGCGCCCCCGAGGCCGCCGAGCGGCTGACGGTGCTGGCCGCCGATGCCCTGACCATCACCGAGCTGCCCGAGCCCGCGCCGCGGGCTCTGGTCGCCAACCTGCCGTACAACGTCGCGGTGCCCGTGCTGCTGACCTTCCTCGAGCGGTTCCCCTCCCTCGACCGTGTGCTGGTCATGGTCCAGGCCGAGGTCGCCGACCGCCTCGTGGCTCCCCCGGGGTCGCGCACCTACGGCATCCCCTCGGCCAAGGCCGCCTGGTACACCTCGGCCCGACGCGCGGGCTCGATCGGCCGCTCGGTCTTCTGGCCGGTGCCGCGGGTCGACTCGGCCCTGGTCGCCCTCGAGCGCCGGGACCACCCCACGACGACGGCCCCCCGCGAGCACGTGTTCGCCGTCGTGGACGCCGCGTTCGCCCAACGGCGCAAGACCCTTCGGGCGGCCCTCGCCGGCCTCGCCGGCTCGCCGGCTGCCGCTGA
>NZ_JALPKN010000238.1 GCF_023630195.1 Actinotalea sp. C106
CTTTCACCGCGCCGCCGTCGTGCCCGTGCCGTCGAGGGGACCGGAACCACCCGCACGGGCTCTCCCGCCGTCGCCCCGGCGAGGTGCGCCGCGACGCCCCGGCCCAGGTCTGTCGCCGCACGGCCGAGCGGTCGGGACAGGTCGGTCCGGCCCCGGTCCTTCCAGGCCACCACCACCCCCCGCACGGGACCGGCGTAGTCGGTCGCGACCCAGACCGGTAGCGGTGCGGTCCCGTCCATCCGGTCCAGCCGGGGCACGTGCTGCTCGCACCGTCGCACAGCTCCGTCGTCCAAGGAGCCCCGCAGGAGCCTCTCGCACGGCGCGCACAAGGGCTCGTCCCAGGCTCCGCACCCGGGGCACTGGACCGGCAGCACGAGACGAGCCAGGCCGACCGCTCCGAGACGAAGCAGCTCGACGACTTCACCCCCTGGCCTGCGCACGGCACCACCCTGCCCTGGGTCGTGGCGCCGCGGAGGCTGTCCACAGGCCTGGGTCAGCCGGGGAAGACCGGATCGCTCACGTCGGTCGCGACCCTGACCCAGCTGACGTTCTGCCGCGAGTAGAGCGCCCCGTCGGCGACGGCGACGTAGAGCGCCCGGTCCCCGCGGCCGGACGCGATGCCGACGGTCTCGTCGACCAGGGACAGGGTCGTGGTCGGTCCGCCCAGGGGCACGGTGTGCACCGTCGGGTCGACGGCTGAGGCGCTCGTGCCGAGGACCGCGACGGTGGCCTCGTCGACCCAGGCGACCTCCCAGGCGTCGGTCAGCACCGCACCCACAGGCGTCCGCTCCCCGACCAGGCGTGGGGTGCCGTCCTCGTCGCGGACCACGCTCGCGACGTCGACCGTCGTCCCCCGCTCGCCGCCACCCACCGAGACCACGGCGATCCGGGCACCGTCCCGCGAGACACGGATCGACCGCACCTCGCGCCCCTCGAGCCACTCGGCGCCGACGACGACGTCCTCCCCCGCCGGGTCGACCGCCGTGAGCGAGGCGGTGCTCTCCTGCTCACCGGTCCAGACCCAGCCGAACCTGTCCACCGAGGGAGGCACGAGGTCCTCGCCCTCGAGCAGCTCGACCGGGGCCGAGGCGTCGGTCGGCAGCAGCATCAGCCGGTCGACCCCGTCCAGGACGACCCGCACCGAGTCGTCGAGGCTCACCGCGGGACTGTTCGCGTCGAGGCCCGTCAGGGCCGGCGCGTCCTCGAGGGGCACGACCTCGCCGCGCTCGACCACAGCCAGCCGCCCCTCGCTCAGCACGTAGGGCCCGCGCTCGGGGGCCACGTCGCGGTCCACGGACGGCAGGCTCGCGTGCTCCCAGGCGAGCCCACCGACCGTCACCACGACCTCGGTCGCCGGGACGCGCCCGAGGGTCGTCTCGAGCTGGCTCTGGAGCAGCTCGCGGTCCGCGTCGGCGACGCGGGTGTCGGCCCGCAGGTCGACCGTCGCGACGCCGTCGGTCACCGCGACGGCGGCCGTGCTCAGGGCGGCGTCCTCCGGGGCTCCCGAGACCACCGCGTCCCGGAGCCAGGGCGACGGACCAGCGAGCAGCTCAGAGACGGCATAGGTCGCGGTGCTGCGGGTGGGGAACCACCGGACGTCGGGCACGAGCTGGGACCGGTCGGGGGTGGCGAAGTAGAGCGGCGTGCGCCGGTAGACCGCGTCGAACACCGCCGGGAGCATGAGCACGCCGTCGTCCAGGCGGGAGACCCGCCACTGGCCACCGGCGTCGCGCACGAGGTCGAAGACGAGCTCCTCGCGCGAGCCGGGCACCGCCTCGACGTACGCCCCGCTCGCGTCGACCGTGGCCTCGACCGGGACCGTGACCATGACGCTGTCGTCGCCACGCAGCTCGGTCTGGATGCCGCCGCCCTCGTCCGAGTAGACCAGCACCCGCGAGCGCGGGCTCCACCTGGCCGAGGCCGAGCCGGTGAGGAACTTCCGCGCGACGGTGAACTCGTCGTAGAGCCCCGCCGCCCCGGCGTCGAGGAAGCCCCGGACGATCGCCTCGGGCTCGGCGTCCGGCTCGGGATCGTCCGCGAGGGGGATCGCCGACCCCGGCTCGACGAGCTCGACCTCGCCGGTGCCGATCGGCCCCGAGGTCGGGATGACGGCGCAGCCCGCCAGGACGGCGAGGGCCGCGACCCCGGCCGAGGCACGGCGCAGGGACTGACGCAGGGACTGGCGCATCAGGCCTCCATCGGGTCGAGGTCGGGCACCGAGGTCGGGTCCAAGGCTGGGCTGCTGCGGACCGCGGGCTGGGGCTCGGGCTCCTCATCGGGGGGCTCGAGGGGCAGCGGTGAGCCCGACAAGGTGATGCCTGCACGGCGTGGCAGGGTCAGGCGGAAGCACGAGCCGCGGTCGGGACGGCCCCAGACCTCGAGCCAGCCTCCGTGCAGCCGGGCGTCCTCGATCGAGATCGCCAGGCCCAGGCCGGTGCCGCCCGTGGTGCGCGCCCGAGCGGGATCCGCGCGCCAGAACCTGTCGAAGACGTGCTCGGCGGCCTCCGCCGTCATGCCCACGCCGCGGTCCCGCACGGTCACGGCGAGCGCCCTGCTGTCGGCGGCGACGCGGATCTCGACCGGCTTGCCGTCGGCGTGCTCGACGGCGTTGACCACGAGGTTGCGCAGGATGCGCTCGACCCGCCGCGGGTCGACGTCGGCGACCGCCGGTCGCTCGGGCAGGTCGACCGCGAGCCACACGCCCCGACGCTCAGCGAGCATGCTCGCCTGCTCGACCACGAGGGTCACGACCTCGCCGACGTCCTGGGCCTCGGCGTCGAGCATGGCCGCCCCCGCGTCGAAGCGGCTGATCTCGAGCAGGTCGGCGAGCAGCGCCTCGAACCGGTCGAGCTGGGTGGTCAGCAGCTCCGCCGAGCGGCGGGCGGCCGGGTCGAGCTCCTCGCGCGAGGCGTGGATCACCTCGGCCGCCATCCGCACGGTGGTCAACGGGGTGCGGAGCTCGTGCGAGACGTCCGAGACGAACCGGCGTTGCAGGTCCGAGAGCTGCTCCATGCGGAAGATCTGGTCCTCGAGGCTCTCGGCCATCTCGTTGAAGGAGCGAGCCAGGGTCGCCATCTCGTCCATCCCGCGCACCGTCATGCGTTCGCCGAGGTTCCCGTCGGCGAGCCGCTCGGCGACGCGGGCGGCCGCGCGCACGGGGTGCACCGCCTGCCAGGTGACGAGCCAGGTCATGACCCCGAGCAGACCCACGAGGCCCAGGCCCGCGAGCGCCAGGGTCTGCTGGACGAAGGCCAGGGTCTGCTGCTCGGACTCGAGGTCGTAGAGGTAGTACAGCTCGTACTGGCCGGCCGCAGGGACGCTCACGGTCGATCCGATGAGCAGGCCCGGATGCTCCTCGTCGGTCTCCGCGTCAGGGACCGCCACCGAGACCCAGCGCTGGACGTCGGAGTCGCGCACGGCCTCGCGCATCTCGGAGGTGATGAGGGGGCCGACCTCGGGGCGGGTCGACAGGTCGTTGACGCCGTTGAGCCTCGGGGTGCCGGGAGATCTGCGCAGGAAGACCTCGGGCTGGCTCGAGGCACCGACCTGCAGCTCGCGGACCAGGCTCAGGAAGAGCTCCTGGACCTCTCCCCCGGTGACCGCAGGAGCCGCGTCGAAGGTGGTCCGAGCCTGCGTCGTGGAGCGGGCGCTCTCCTCGAGCACCTCGGTCAGGCGCTGCTCGAACAGCCCGTCGCGGATGCTGTCCGCGAGGTAGCCGCCCAGCAGGCCTACGGCCACCAGCCCGGCCACCAGGGTCGAGGTCAGCACGCGCAGCTGCAGCGACGAGCGCCACGCGGTCCACGCCGTCCGTCCGGCGCGCAGGAGCCGGAGACGGACCCGCAGCGCCCAGCGACGCGTCCGGGCCACGGTGATCACGACCGAGCCGTCCCGCTCACGACGGGCCGGTGCCTGCCTTGTAGCCCACCCCTCGCACGGTCACCACGATCTCGGGCCGCTCGGGGTCGTGCTCGATCTTCGAACGCAGGCGCTGGACGTGGACGTTGACCAGCCGCGTGTCGGCCGCGTGCCGGTAGCCCCACACGCGCTCGAGCAGCACCTCACGGGTGAAGACCTGCCAGGGCTTGCGGGCGAGGGCGACGAGCAGGTCGAACTCGAGGGGGGTCAGTGGTATCAGCTCACCCGCGCGGGTGACGCGGTGACCCGTCACGTCGATCTCGAGGTCGCCGATGGTGAGGTGCTCGGGGGTCGGCTCGTCGGTCCGGCGCAGACGCGTGCGCACCCGGGCGATGAGCTCCTTGGGCTTGAACGGCTTGGAGATGTAGTCGTCGGCCCCCGACTCCAGGCCCAGCACGACGTCAACCGTGTCGCTCTTCGCGGTGAGCATGACCACAGGGACCCCCGACTCGGCGCGGATCAGACGGCAGATCTCGGTGCCGTCCTTGCCGGGGAGCATGAGGTCGAGGAGCACGAGGTCGGGCTGGTGCGTCCGGAAGGCGGCCAGCGCCTCGTCACCGTGCGCGCAGAACGAGGGCTCGAAGCCCTCCGAACGCAGCACGATGCCGATCATCTCGGCGAGCGCGACGTCGTCGTCCACCACGAGGATTCGACCCTTCATGGCCCCATGGTGTCATCCCCGGAGCCCAGGACGACGCCGCGCGCGCCGGGGACCTCGCGAGGACGGCGCCCCGGGCCTCGGCGCAGGGACGAGGCGTGGCACGATGGGGCCCGCCGGGGACCGACCGCGAGGCCGACCACCGCGGTGGACCGAGACCCACTCCAGGACGGCAGGGGAGCACAGTGACCGACCCGAACCAGCCCGGGCAGCAGCCACCCCAGGGATGGGGGCCGGGCTCGTCCCAGCAGCCGGGCTACGGCCCGTCGGGTCCGGGCGCCTCCGGGGCCGAGCAGCCGCCCCAGGCG
>NZ_JALPKN010000239.1 GCF_023630195.1 Actinotalea sp. C106
GTCGGACCCCGTCGCCGGGGGCGACCCCGCGGCCCTGCGTACCCAGCTCCTCGCGCGTCCGGGCGTCGGACCGTGGACCGCTGCCTACGTCGCGATGCGCGTGCTCGGCGACCCGGACGCGTGGCTCCTGGGTGACGTCGCCCTCCTCGCGGGGGCGCAGGCCGTCGGCGCCGTCCCGGGCGACCTGCCCAGGGCAGCCGGGCATCGATCCCTCGCCGAGCGCGCCCTCGCGTGGTCCCCGTGGCGCTCCTACGCGGCGATGCACCTGTGGCAGGCGGCTCCCTGACAGGCCGCGTGCGGTCGCGCCACCTAGGCTGGTGACCTTCGTCGAGGAGGACGCACATGGCACAGCAGCAGGAGCCCATGCCCGGGTGGTACCGCGAGCTCGGGGGGACCGGCCTGGTCGTCTCGGCCGTGACCGCGGGGACCAGCGCCGTCGGCCGCGGCACCGCGACGGGGGAGGACCCGGACAGCGGCCCGCGCGACGTCGCGACGATCCGCGCCGTGCTGGACAGCCCCATCACCACGATCGACACCTCGAACGGGTACGCCGACGGCTGGAGCGAGCGGCGCATCGGCGAGGCCCTGCGGGCCGCGGGCGGCCTGGGCCCGGGCCAGCTCGTGATCAGCAAGGTCGACCCGCGGGGCCGGGACTTCTCGGGGGACCGGGTGCGGGCCTCCCTCGAGGAGAGCCTCGAGCGGCTGAGCCTGGACCGCCTGCCCCTGGTGCACCTGCACGACCCGGACCACTTCGAGTTCGGCGAGGTCACCGGCAAGGGAGGGGCCCTCGAGGCCCTGCTGGCCATGCGCGAGGAGGGCACCATCGAGTCCCTGGGCCTCGCGGGGGGCCGGGTCGCGGAGATCACGCGCTACCTCGAGCTCGGCGTCTTCGACGCGCTGCTGGTCCACAACCGCTGGACGCTCGTCGACCGCAGCGCCGGTGCCCTGGTGGCTGCGGCTGCCGAGCGCGGCATGGGCATCATGAACGCCGCGGTCTACGGCGGTGGGCTTCTCGCCGGGGCCCCGGGTGAGCGCAGCACCTACGCCTACCGCCCCGCCCCCGAGGCCCTGCTCCGGGCGATCGAGGCCATGCGTGAGGTGTGCATCGCCCACGACACCGACCTCGCGACGGCGGCCCTGCAGTTCTCGGTCCGCGACGAGCGGGTCCACACCACCGTGGTCGGGATGAGCCGCCCCGAGCGGGTCGAGGTCACGGTCGAGGCCGCGACCAGCCAGCTGCCCGAGGCCCTGTGGCCCGAGCTCGAGGCCCTCGTTCCGCCCGAGGAGCTGTGGATCGAGTCACGGCTGGGGTGAGGGCGTGTCCAGCCTGTCGTGATCAGGCCAGCACCCGTTCCCGCAGCCACCGCAGCTGACGGTCGAGGTGGAACCCCTCGCCGCCCTCGTGGTGGTTGTAGGGGTAGACGGCCATCTCCCGCTCGGGCCCGGTCTCGCCCGCCTCCCGGGCGAGGTCGCCGTAGTGGTTGTACGCGGCGAAGACCGTCGACGGCGGGCAGACCGTGTCCCGCAAGCCTGTCGCGACCAACACGTCCGCCCGCGCCCTGCGCACCAGGTGCATGCCGTCCACGTAGGCCACGGTGCGCAGGGCCTGCTCCTCGGCCTCGCGGTGGACCGCGAGGTGCTGGACGAGCTCGGCGTAGGGCGCGGCGTCGGTGATCGCGAGGGCCCGACGCACGTGGCACAGGAAGGGGGCGCTCGCCATGGCAGCCGTGAGGTCAGGGACCAGACCCGCGACGGCGAGGGCCAAGCCGCCGCCCTGGCTGTTGCCCACCACGCTCACCCGCGCAGGGTCCACCCCTGGCAGGGCCCGTACCGCGTCCACGGCTCGCACGGCATCGGTGATGAGACGGCGGTAGTAGTACATCTCGGGGTCGTGCACGTCCCGGGCGAGGAAGCCCGGCGCGCTGGGCGAGGCGCCCACCGGGTCCGGGGTCGCGCCTCCCGACCCGTACTGGCCTCCCTGGCCCCGGGTGTCCATCAGCAGGTGCGCGTAGCCCGCGGTCGCCCAGGTCAGGCGCTCCTGCGGGAAGCCGCGCCCCCGCCCGTAGCCCAGGTACTCGACCACGGCCGGCAGGACGACGTCGTCGGTGCCGGCCGGCCGGGAGAACCACGCCTTGATCGGGTGGCCCGCGTCCCCCGCGAAGGTCACGTCCCAGGTCTCGACCCCGGTCAAGGCCGTGTCGACCCGCACGGCGGAGAGGAGAACGGCCCGCGTGCGGGCCGCGTCGAGGTGCCGGGCCCAGAAGGCGTCGAGGTCGGCGGGCTCCTCGACCGCCGGGCGATACTGCTCGAGCTGGTCGAGGGGCAGGTCGAAGAGGGCCATCATGCTCCGTCGCGTGAGGGGGAGAGGTGGATGCGGGGCGTCAGCCGACCGGTGGGGTCGTGCTCTCGCCGTGAGCAGGCGGGGCTGTGCTCTTGCCTCGAGCCGGCGGGGCTGTGCTCTCGCGCACGACGAGCTCGGTGGCGAGGTCGATCCGCAGGTTGGAGGGCTGCTCGCCCTCGGCGAGGCTCAGCACGATGCGGGTGGCGGTGCTGGCCATCTCGAGCAAGGGCTGGCGCACGGTGGTGAGCGCGGGTCCGATCCACTCGGTCACGGGCAGGTCGTCGTAGCCGACCACCGAGAGGTCCTCGGGGACGTGCAGCCCGAGCTCGCGGGCGGCACGGAGCACGCCGAGCGCCTGGAAGTCGCTGCCCGCGAAGATCGCTGTGGGGCGGTTGGGCCGGGAGAGCAGCTCGCGGCCGTGCTGGTACCCGCCCTCGACGAAGAAGTTGCCGTAGCGGACCAGGTCGGGGTCGTAGGGCACCCCGGCCTCGTCGAAGGCGCTCCGGTACCCGTCGATGCGCGCGCGGCTGCACATCACGTCCGAGGGTCCGGAGATGATCGCGACCCGGCGGTGCCCGAGCCCCAGCAGGTGCCTGGTCGCGACGAGCCCGCCGTTCCAGTTGGCCGAGCCGACGGTCGGCACCCCCGCGGGCGGCTCCCCGGCGGTGTCCACGACGACGAAGGGGATCGACCGGGTCTCGAGCTGGCGGCGCTGCTCCTCGCCCAGGTCGGACAGGACCAGGATCACCCCCAGCGGGCGGCGTGCGAGGACGTCGTCGAGCCACTCCTGGCGGGGTCGGTGCTCGCCGCCCAGCTCGGACAGGACCACGCCGACCCGCGCCGGCCCGGCGACGGCCTCGACGCCGCGGATGATCTCCACGGCCCAGGGGGCGCCGTACTCGTGGAACACGAGCTCGACGAGCCGTGGGGCCGAGCGACGCTTCCCCTTGGCCTCGCGGCGCTGGTAGCCGTGGCGCGCGATGCTCTCCTCGACCAGGGCCCTGGTCGACGGGGCGACGTCGGGGCGGCCGTTCAGGACCTTGGAGACGGTGGGCACGGAGACGCCCACCTCGGCGGCGATGCCGGCGATGGTCGTCCGGGTGGCTGCGGGCATGCACGGTCCTCGTTCGAAGGGCGACGACATCGCGACGTGCGGGTGAACGCCTCGAAACTACGTCGAAAGTTCTGTCGATCACGGTAGCAGCGCGATCGGCCTCGCGGCGAGAACTTGCCGTAGATGCGGACAATTGGCGTGACCTGGCTCACCACCAGGGCCGGGCAAGCGGCATCCAAGGGGTTGACGCGGGTCATCGGGCGGCTTACCGTCGGTCGAAGTTGTCGACACAGATGTCGATAGTTGCGACACAACGATGTGGCGGAGGACTGCGATGACCGCTCGACCCCCCTCGCACCCGGGGCAGGACCCGTCACGGTCCCTCGCCGACCGGGTCGAGTACCTGGTGTCCGCGATGACCCTCGAGGAAAAGCTCGCCCAGCTGGTGGGTCTCTGGGTCGGTGCCGACGCGGAGGGCGGCGACGTCGCCCCGCACCAGGGCGACATGACCGGCCAGGTCCCGGCGTGGGACGAGGTCATCCGGCACGGGCTCGGTCAGCTGACCCGCCCCTTCGGCACCGCGCCTGTCGACCCGGTGCGGGGCGCGGCGTCCCTCGCCCGCTCCCAGGCGCAGATCGCCGCAGCCAGCCGTTTCGGCATCCCCGCCCAGGTCCACGACGAGTGCCTCGCGGGCTTCGCCGCCTGGCAGGCCACGGCCTACCCCGTGCCTCTCTCCTGGGGGGCGTCGTTCTCCCCTGACCTGGTCGAGCAGATGGCCGGCCAGATCGGGGAGTCGATGCGCTCGGTGGGTGTGCACCAGGGCCTGGCCCCCGTGCTCGACGTGACCCGCGACTACCGGTGGGGCCGCACCGAGGAGACCATCGGCGAGGACCCCCACCTGGTCGGGGCGATCGGCGCGGCCTACGTCCGTGGCCTGGAGGGGGCCGGGGTCGTCGCCACCCTCAAGCACTTCGCGGGCTACTCGGCGTCCCGCGCCGGCCGCAACCTCGCCCCCGTCCCGATGGGCCCGCGCGAGATGGCCGACGTGATCCTGCCGCCCTTCGAGGCAGCCCTGCGTTGGGGCGGAGCCCGCTCGGTCATGCACTCCTACGCCGACGTCGACGGGGTCCCGGCGGCGGCCGACGAGAGCCTCCTGACCACCCTGCTCCGCGAGGAGTGGGGCTTCACCGGCACGGTGGTCGCCGACTACTACGGCGTCGCCTTCCTGCACACGCTGCACGCGGTGGCCGCGGACCTCGAGCAGGCGGCGCACCTGGCGCTGCGGGCTGGTGTGGACGTCGAGCTGCCCAGCGTGCACGCCTTCGGCGGGTTCCTGCGGGCGGGGGTCGAGGAGGGGCGCGTCCCCCTCGAGCTCGTCGACCGCGCCCTGCGGCGGGTCCTGACCCAGAAGGGCGAGCTCGGCCTGCTCGACGCCGACTGGGAGCCCGAGCCCGACGGCGCCGCGCAGGCCCGCTTC
>NZ_JALPKN010000023.1 GCF_023630195.1 Actinotalea sp. C106
GGCCTCCGACTTCGGCCGCCCTCGGCGCACCTGACGCGGAGGGCGCCCGGGCCGCGGCCACGGGCATGGTCGCTGCGGAGGTCCGGGAGACCCTCGGGCTCTAGCCCGGCTCAGGCATCCCGGCAGGGGGCGGCGGATGGAGCGGCGGGGTCACCAGGACCCGCCGCCCCCGCCGCCGACGCCGCCGCCCGAGAACCCACCGCCGCTGAACCCCGAGGACCCCCCGGAGCCCGCGGTCGGTGCCGAGATCGCCGTGTCGGCGATGTGCGTGAAGCTCGACAGGTCGCTGCCCAGGGTCGCGGCCCCGGCCCAGAACCCGGCGTACCCGTAGTGCCCGACGTACCAGGTGGGCTCGGGGAGCTCACGTCCCTGCGCGGCGAGGTCGGCGAAGACCTGCGCCCACCGCTCGGTCAGCTCGAAGGCCACCGCGAAGGGCAGGTACCGGCTGAACAGGTCCTCGCCCTCCTCGAAGCGCAGCTGGCCGGCCTCGGCCGTGGCGAGGTACTGCCGGAAGCCCTCGGCCTGGACGAGCACCGCGGTGCCGCGAGCCGTGCGTGCGGGGGCCTTGCCCGTCGTCGCGAGCATGAGGACCCCCGGCACGACGGCGGCGAGGCCTACCAGGCCGAACGACGTCCAGATGCCCAGCCCGACGGCCAGCAGCCCCCCCACGACGGTCAGCAGCAGGCCCTGCAGGCCCCAGCGCGTCCGGGCCTTCTGCGGGTTGCCGCGGAACCAGCCGCGATCGGTGACCTCGTCGTACAGCTCGCCCTGCACCTTGGTCATCGAGGCGTGGAAGCTCGTGCGCAGGTCGGCCAGGGTGACCTGGTCACGGTCGGTGAAGATCTCCGCGAGGAGGGTCCTCTCGTAGGGGAGTAGATCGGTCGCGGGCCGCTCGGTGCGGATGAGGCGCCAGTCCTTCTCGGCGTCCTCGTCGGCCGGGTCGGCGTCGGTGCCGTCAGCCTCTGCGGCGGCCGCAGCGACCTCGGCAGGGTCGATCTGCTCGATGACCAGGTACCCACGGACCGCGAGATCGATGATCGTCGCGGTGACGTCGTGCGGGTCGGCCGTCTCGTCGACCAAGGTCCCCAGCTGGCCTGCGTGCAGACCTGCCGGTGGGGTGAACTGCACGGCGGTCGGCCCACGACGCCGCGGGCCGACGGCGTGCTCCTGGTCGCCCGCGGGCAGCAGTCCCGGTGTCAGGCCGAGGAACTGCTCGTCCCGCCCCTGGCGCCGGACGCGACGCAGCACGAGCAGCACGCCGCCGACGCCGATGAGCGCCGCCAGACCACCGGTGACGGGGGTCAGGGCGTAGGCGCGGTCGAGGGCCCACCGGTCGATGAGGACGGGCTCGACCCCGGCGAAGGTGCCCGGTGGGTAGGCGGCCGCGACCGTGAACGGGGTGCCGGCGGGGACGAGGTCGTGCGTGAAGCTCGCCCCGCCCTCGGCCGCCCGGGCGTCCTGGCACGGAGCGTCCTCAGCGACCCCGCAGGTACCGTCGACGGGCTCCGCCGGAGCGTCGACCGTGACGGTGACGTCCTCGACGGGCAGGGCCCAGTCGGTCAGGACGTTGAGGTAGAGCTCGTCGCGCTCGAGGGCGCCGTCGGGCCACGGGTAGTCCGCGGCGTTGACCCAGCCCTCGACCTGGAAGGTCACCTGGTAGGAGTGCTCACCGGTGAGGGTGTTCTCGTCCGGGTCGCCGATGCGGATCTCGAGCCACCGGCCGTTTTCCTCGACGTCCACCTCGGTCGGGGCGGTCTCGCTCGTGGCCTGCACGTCGGTGATCCGGTAGACGCGGTCCTGCTCGTCGTCGAAGCGCTGCTTGACCGGGTAGGTCAGGTACGGGCCGCGGTTGGGCTCGGAGCCGAAGTCCATGGTCAGGTCGAGGGTGACGTCGGCGATGCCCTGCTCGTCGAGGTCGATCGCGAGGTCGTAGGCCGCGACGCGGTCGTCCGGCGAGACGTCCTCGGACTCCGCCGCGGCGGGGGCGGCGCCGACCAGGGCGAGGACGGCTCCTGCGAGGAGGGTGAGGCCACCCCGTGCAGCGGCACGGACGCGGTGCGGCGGAGGAGCCGGGCTGGTGGTCGTGGTGGTGGGGCGGGCGGCCCTCACCGGTTCTTCCGCAGGCTCATCGCGGCCTGGGCCTCGCGGACCTCCTGGCGCTCGCGCAGCGCGTGGCGCTTGTCGTACTCCTTCTTGCCGCGGGCCAGGGCGATCTCGACCTTGGCTCGCCCGTCGACGAAGTACAGGGCCAGGGGGATGACCGTGTGGCCCTTGCCCTGGGACTCGTGCTCGATCTCGACGATCTGGTGCTTGTGCAGCAGGAGCTTGCGCTTGCGCCGCGGGGCGTGGTTGGTCCAGGTGCCCTCGGTGTACTCGGGGATGTGGACCCCCTCGAGCCAGGCCTCACCGCGGTCCACCTGCACGAACCCGTCCACCAAGGAGGCTCGTCCGGCACGCAGGGCCTTGACCTCGGTGCCGGTCAGCACGATGCCCGCCTCGAACGTGTCGTCGATGTGAAAGTCGTGCCGCGCCTTCTTGTTGCTCGCGACGAGCTTGCGCCCTGTCTCCTTGGCCATCAGGCCAGGCTAGGCGATCGGGACGGCCCCCGGCTCCGCATTTCCCGCGCAGGGCGTGACGAGGAGCCGCCGCGGCCTCTCAGAAGAAGCTGCGCGGGTTCTGGGTCGAGCCGTTGACGTACACCTCGAAGTGCAGGTGGCACGCCGTCGAGGTGCCGGTGGTCCCTGAGTAGCCGATCACCGTGCCCGCGCTGACCTGCTGGCCGGCGCTCACGGCGAAGCGCGAGAGGTGGTTGTAGCTCGTCATGAGCGAGGAGCCGTTGTGGTACCCGTGGTTGATCATCACCTGGTTGCCGAAGCCCCCGCGGTAGTAGGACCACTGCACCGTCCCCGAGCCGGCGGAGATGATCGGTGTACCGCAGTACGCGCGGAAGTCGGTGCCGGCGTGGAGGCGGAGGTCGCCGTACACGGGGTGCACGCGCCAGCCGTACTCGGAGGTCACGAACGGCGGGT
This sequence comes from Actinotalea sp. C106, assembly GCF_023630195.1. GTDB lineage: Bacteria > Actinomycetota > Actinomycetes > Actinomycetales > Cellulomonadaceae > Actinotalea. The sequence continues at coordinate 3,030 of NZ_JALPKN010000023.1, forward strand.
TCATCGGGCTCGGGTAGCTCAGCACCGCGCCTGGCGTGCCGCCTGATGAGCCCCCGGAGCTGCCGCCCGAGGAGCCCCCGGAGGAGGATCCCCCCGACGATCCACCGGAGGACCCGCCCGAGGAGCCGCTGCTGGCCGCGGCCTTCTCGGCAGCCTTGCGCCGGGCCTCCTCCTCGGCGAGGCGCTTGGCCTCGGCCTCCTGCTCCTTGCGGATGATCTCCTTGAGGTCGCCCTCGAGGGACTGCTGCTGGCGCTCGAGCTGGGCCTTGTCGGCGAGGTACTCCTCGCGCTTGTCCTCGATCTGGGCGAGCTTGACCTGCTGCTGGTCGAGCAGGGTGTCGAGCTCGACCTTGCGCGCCTCGGCCTGCTCGCGCGCCGCCTCGGCCTCCACGACCTTGGCGTCGGCCTCGGCCTTGAGCCCGGTGATCTCCTCACGCACGGCCTCGAGGCGCACCTGACGGTTCCGGTTGACCCCGTTGAGCTGCTCGAGGTCGCGCAGGGCCTGGGTCTGGGTGCGCAGTGCCGTGGTGGCCATGGCGGACTGGGTGACGAAGTCGTCGGTGTCCTGCGCGCCGAGCACGGCCGACAGGGAGGACGCCGTCATGTCGCCCTTGTACGCCTCACGAGCCATCTGGCCGATCGCCGAGCGCGTGAGGTCGGTGCGGGCGTCGTCCTCGTCGATCTTGGTGCTGATGCTCTCCTCGAGCACCTCGGCGTCCACGAGTCGCTCGGCGATCAGCGCGGCCTCGAGCTGCAGCTCGGCCAGGAGGTTCTCGGCCTCGGCGAGCTCGGCCTCGGCGGCGGGGATGCGCGCCTCGATGCCCTCGAGCTCGGCCTGGGTCGCGATGAGGTCGGCGTCGGTGTCCTCGAGGTGCGCCTCGAGGTCCTCCATCGCCGCGTCGGTCGCGCGCTGCTCGGCCTCGGTCTTCTCGCGCTGGTCCTCGAGGCTGCTGGCGAGGGCGGGGCCGGTCGGGGAGATCAGCCCGACGCCCAGCAGCAGCGTGGCCAGCCCCCCGGCCAGGCCGGCCCGGACGCGTCCGGGCGAGAACCGGCGTCGTGCGGCGCCCGACGATGACGCGGCGGGACGGCTGGGGCGGGGGAGGGGGCGCATCGTCAGACCTTCGTGTAACGGCTCAGGGTGACCACCGAGGAGATCGCCGCCAGGGCGATCGCGACGGCCACGAGCAGGGGGGCGATCATCCACACCTCGTCGGTCCCCACGTAGGGGATGAACTGCACCGACTGCGCCAACCAGTCCTCGACCAGGTACCTCATGCCGAACCACAGCCCGGCGACGGCCATGACCGCCCCGATGGTCGCGGCGATCGCACCCTCGAGCATGAACGGCAGCTGGATGAACAGGTTGGAGGCGCCGACCAGACGCATGATGCCCGTCTCGCGACGGCGGCTCATGGCCGACAGGCGGATGGTGGTCGTGATGAGCAGCACGGCGGCGAGCAGCATGATCCCGGCGATGCCCGCGGCCACCAGGCTCAGCCGGTTCATCACCAGGATCAGGGGTTCGACGACGGCCCGCGGGTCACGCACGTCCTCGACGCCCTGGCGGCCGGTGAACTGGTCGGCGACCACCTGGTACTGGGACGGGTCGACCAGGGCCACCCGGAAGGAGGCCTGCATCTGGTCGGCGGTCAGGCCCTGGGCCCACCACTCGTCGGCGAAGCGCTCCTGGAAGGCGTCGTAGGCCTCCTCCTGGCTCTCGTAGTAGGCCTGCTCGACGTAGTCGGCCATGGCTGGGGAGTCGAGCTCCTCGCGCAGGGCCTGGGTCTGCTCGTCGCTGATCTGACCGCCGGCGCAGGTGGGGACGTCGGAGTCCTGCGGGCACAGGTAGATGGTGACCTCGACCTGGTCGTACCAGTCGTCCTTCATCTCGCCGATCTGCAGCTGGAGCAGCCCGGCGGCGCCGACGAAGGTCAGCGACACGAAGGTCACGAGGATCACCGAGACGGCCATCGACAGGTTGCGGCGCAGCCCGATGCCGATCTCGGACAGGATGAACTGCAGTCGCATCAGCGAGCCGATCCGTAGACGCCGCGGGACTGGTCACGGACCATCTGGCCGGACTCGAGCTCGACCACGCGCTTGCGCATCTGGTCGACGATCTCGTCGTCGTGGGTGGCCATGACGACCGTGGTCCCGGTGCGGTTGATGCGGTCGAGCAGGCGCATGATGCCGACCGAGGTGGTGGGGTCGAGGTTTCCGGTGGGCTCGTCCGCGAGGAGGATCGAGGGCCGGTTGACGAAGGCGCGGGCGATCGCGACGCGCTGCTGCTCGCCGCCCGAGAGCTCGTGCGGGAGCCGCTTCTCCTTGCCGCCCAGGCCGACCAGCTCGAGGGTGTCCGGGACGGTGGTGAGGATGTGGTGGCGGGGCTTGCCGATGACTTGCAGCGCGAAGGCCACGTTCTCGAAGACCGTCTTGTTGGGCAGCAGCCGGAAGTCCTGGAACACCGCGCCGATCTGACGGCGCAGGTGCGGGACCTTCCACGTGGACAGGGTCGAGAGCTCCTTGCCGGCGACGAAGATGCGGCCCGCGCTGGGCCGTTCCTCACGCAGGACCAGGCGCAGGAAGGTCGACTTGCCCGAGCCCGAGGCGCCGACCATGAAGAGGAACTCTCCGCGCTCGACCTCGAGGTCGATGGCGTCGAGCGCCGGGCGGGCGCCGCGCGCATAGACCTTGGTGACGTTCTCGAATCGGATCACGGGTGCAGGCCACTCTCAGGGGGGTGTGGGTGCGGCACGTGCCCCGACCACCAGAAGCGGTCGCGGCGCACGCCGGATCGAGAGTAGGCAGGCGGGGCGTCGCCCGCCGTCGTGACACGCCGCCTGGGCCGTGCGGACCCCGGGCCGAAGGCGGACAAGTGGTCACAGAGCCTGACACCGAGCCTGCGGGGCCCCTCCCGAGATGCGGTGACCCTTGCGTGACGGCACGGTGGGTGAACGCTCCGAGGCTGTCAGGGTCACGGGCTGCGACGAGGGAGGCGCATGGCACAGGCAGGAGGTGGCGCGCCCTCGCGGTCGGCGGGGGTCGGCGTCGCGGCGGGTGGTGCCGCCTGGTTCATGCTCTACCTGCTCGTCACCGTGGTGCCCCTGCTGGTCGCCGTGTCCGCGAACCCGCCGCCTGGTCGGGACCTGTGGACCGAGATCTCCGTCGGGCTGGGGTTCGTGGGGCTGTCGATGCTGGGGCTCCAGTTCGCGGTGGTCAGCCGGTTCTCGGCGATCAACGCCCCGTTCGGGCTGGACGCCGTCCTGCAGTTCCACCGGGAGATCTCCTACGTCGCGATGGTCTTCGTCCTGGCCCACCCGGGGATCATCTTCGTGACGCAGCCGGAGATGATCGAGGTCCTGAACCTGGTCGAGGCCGACTGGCAGGCCCGGTTCGGGGTGCTCTCCGTCCTCGCACTGCTCGTGCTGGTCGCCACCTCGGTCTGGCGCCGTCGGCTGCGGCTCCGGTACGAGGTGTGGCGGGTGCTGCACGGCTCCCTGGCGGCCGTGGTCGTCGTGGCGGCCCTCGTGCACATCGAGCAGGTCGGGTACTACGTCGACGGGTTCTGGAAGCGGAGCCTGTGGATCGTGATGTCCGCGGCGTTCGTGGCGTTGCTGGTGAACGTCTACCTCGTGCAGCCGTGGCGGGAGCGGCGTCGACCCTGGGAGGTCGCCTCGGTGACGCCGGCGCGAGGTTCGTCGTGGACGGTCGAGCTCAGGCCCGTCGGGCACGAGGGCCTGCGCTTCGCCCCCGGGCAGTTCGCCTGGGTCACGTTCGGGCGCTCGCCGTACGCGGTGCGGGAGCACCCCTTCTCGATCTCGTCCTCGGCCGAGGAGCCCGGGGCGGTGCAGTTCGCCATCTCGGAGGCCGGGGACTTCACCTCGACCGTGGGGGACCTCGAGCCCGGGACCCGCGCGTACCTTGACGGGCCGTACGGCGTGTTCAGCTACGAGCGGCACGAGGGGCCGCGCTTCGTCTTCGTGGTGGGTGGTATCGGCATAGCCCCGGTGCTGAGCATGCTCCGCACCCTTGCCGACCGGCAGGACGCCCGCCCATGCCTGCTCGTCCTGGGAAACCCGACGTGGGAGGACGTGCCCTACCGCGACGAGCTCGAGGAGCTGCGCGACCGCCTGGACCTCACGGTGGTGCACGTCCTGGAGGACCCGCCCGCGGAGTGGGACGGGGAGAGCGGGTTCATCGACGGCGAGGTGCTGGACCGCCACCTGGGGGAGGGGTACCAGCGGGCGCGGTACTTCCTGTGCGGGCCGGTCCCCATGACCGACGCCGTCCAGGCAGCGCTCGCGGAGCGTGGGGTCCCGGACGACCATGTCCATCTCGAGCTCTTCGAGCTCGTGTGAGGAGGTTGAGCAGTGCGACATCAGCTCGTGCGCACCGCGGTGTGGCTCATGGCGGGGCTGGTGCTGGCCGCCGTCCTGGTCTTCGCCGTGCTGGCGACTCAGAACTGAGGGCCGGCGGACGGCCCGACCGGGGGCTCGGCTCTCGGCGCTGCCGGGTCAGCTCTCGTTGCCGCCTCGGCGCCAACGGATGCCGGCCTCGATGAACCCGTCGATGTCGCCGTCGAACACGGCGCTCGGGGTGCCGACCTCGAACTCGGTGCGCAGGTCCTTGACCATCTGGTAGGGCTGCAGCACGTAGGACCGCATCTGGTCGCCCCAGCTGGCCTTGATGTCCCCCGCGAGCTCCTTCTTGGTGGCCTTCTCCTCGGCCTGGCGCAGCACGAGGAGCCGGGACTGCAGCACGCGCAGGGCCGCCGCGCGGTTCTGGATCTGGCTCTTCTCGTTCTGCATCGACACGACCGTGCCGGTGGGGATGTGGGTGAGGCGCACCGCGGAGTCGGTGGTGTTGACCGACTGGCCGCCGGGGCCCGAGGAGCGGAAGACGTCGACCTTGATCTCGTTCTCGGGGATCTCGATGTGGTCGGTCTGCTCGATGAGCGGGACCACCTCGACCGCGGCGAAGCTCGTCTGGCGGCGGCCCTGGTTGTCGAAGGGGGAGATGCGCACCAGCCGGTGGGTGCCGGCCTCGACCGACAGGGTGCCGAAGGCGTAGGGCACCTGCACCTCGAAGGTCGCGGACTTGAGCCCGGCCTCCTCGGCGTAGGAGGTGTCGAGCACCTGGGTGGGGTAGCCGTGGCGCTCGGCCCACCGCAGGTACATGCGCAGCAGCATCTCGGCGAAGTCCGCGGCGTCGACGCCGCCGGCCCCCGCGCGGATGGTGACGACGGCCTCGCGGGCGTCGTAGTGGCCGTTGAGCAGGGTGCGGACCTCGAGGGCGCCCAGGTCCTTGCGCAGGGTCTCGAGCTCGTTCTCGGCGTCGGCGAGGGTGTCCTCGTCGGCCTCCTCGCGGGCCATCTCGACGAGGGTCTCGAGGTCCTCGATGCGCTGGTCGAAGCCCTCGATGCGCTCGAGGTCGGTCTGCGCGTGGGACAGCTCGGAGGTGACCTTCTGCGCGGCGGCGGTGTCGTCCCACAGGTCAGGGGCCGAGGCCTGGTCGGAGAGCTCGGCGATCCGGGAGCGCAGGGCGTCCGGGTCGGTCACGGCACTGATGGTCCCGAAGGTGGTCCGCAGTGCGGCGATCTCGGCGGAGAAGTCGGTGGCTGCCACGGTGGTCGAGGTTACCTGCTCGTGGCCGAGGGGCATTCGGGGCCCTACTGGGTGCGGGCCCGCGCCGTGGCCTCGAGGCGGATGCCGTCGGACCAGAGTGAGGTGATCGCGCTGATCAGCGGTGGTTGTGCGCGGGCGGCGAGGGTGACCTCGGCGGTGCGCTCGTCGGGGGTGGCAGTGCTGACGACGTGGACGCCGGTCAGCCGCCCGGTCGCGGGTGAGACGGCGAGCTGGTCCTCGGCGGCAGCACGCACCGAGTCCGGGGTGAGGACGACGAGCCCGCCGTCGGGCGGCAGCGCGTCACCGCGCCCGTAGTAGACGTCCTCGTCGAGGGCGTCGGCGGCGGCCAGCGCGACGTGGTCGGCGAGGGCGAGCAGACGCTTGCGTTCGAGGTGGATGCTGCTCGCCGAGACCACCACGGTGACGAGGAGCAGGGCGAGCACCCCGTAGGCGATCGACAGCAGGAGGATCTGGCCCTCGTCACGGTGGGGGCCGGTGATGCGGTGGCGCAGGCGCCTCGTCCACGTGCGGACGTGACGGCGGGGTTCACTCACCGCCGTGCCCCGCGAAGGTGTCGACGTGACCTGTCGCGACCGCCGAGACGGGGACGGCGAGCGGCACGACGGCCCGGACGAAGCCAGGGACACCCGGCAGTGGCACCTCGACCTCGACCGTCACGGTGACGTCTGACCCTGGCGCGAGGCACGTGGCCGAGCACACGACCCCGACGGCTCCGGCGGCGGCCGCCGGGTCCAGGCCCTGATCTCCGAGGGCGAGGGCGACGGCCGAGACGGCGCGGTCGTGGGCCCCGTCGGCGTCCTGGGCGGTCGTGTAGGCCCGGGCGGCCTCACGGGCCGCGCCGTCGACCGCGAAGCTGGCGGCCTGCAGCTGAGCCAGCACGATCACGAGGTAGACGACCGGCACCAGGAGGAGCAGTGAGACGCCGAGGAACTCGACCACGGCACTTCCTGATTCGTGGTCGACCTCCGTCTGCTCCGCGGCCCAGGTGGGCGGTGGTTCGATCCGTCCCGCGTCGGACCGCGACGGCACGGACCAGACGCGGGTCGCGCTGGTCATGCGGCCTCGTCCAGGGCATGGCCGTCGACCGTCAGGGTCGACGGGCCGAGGAGCCCGACCAGGGGGAGCGGGGCATTGACCTCGACGCGCACCACGTCCAGGCCGTCGATCAGCAGTGCCTGGGCGGTGACCTCCTGGGCGAAGCGGGGGGACAAGGACATCTGGATGAGCTCACGTGCCCGGTCGGCGCCGTGCGCGGGGTCGCGGTCGGCCAGGGCGCCGTACCGCGCGCCCTCGGCGGCGCAGTCGATGAGCGTCGACCGGACGTGCAGGGTCAGGGCGAGCTGCAGCACGGCGGCGAAGAGGAGCGTGGTGAGGGCGCCGACGAGGACGAAGTCGACGATCGCCGCACCTCGCTCCCCGTCCTGCGGGAGCGTGGAGCGCAGCTGGTCGGGGCCCTCAGACCGCGGTGACACGCGCGATGGCGCTCTCGAAGACGCCGATCAGCGCGGGACCTGCGACGGCCCACAGGGCGATGACCAGGCCCGCGGTCATGAGGGTCACCAGGACCCACCCGGGTACGTCGCCCCGGTCGTCGAAGATCAGCTGCTCGTCGGGCAGGTCAGCCTCGGTGTGGTGCTGCACGGGTCCTCCTGATGGGTGGTGGCGGCCGGTGAGGCGCGCCGTCGGGTGGTGGTCGGGTCACAGGTCGATGCGCAGGGCGGCGAGGCCGGGGAAGACCGCGAACACGACGGTCACCGGAAGGATGAGGAACACCACGGGGACCATCATGATCACCTCCTTGCGACCGCCGGCCTCCATGAGGGCGCGACGGCCTGCTTCACGGACGTCGTCGGCCTGGGCGCGCAAGACGTCCGCCAGCGGTGTCCCGCGGTCGACCGCCACCGAGATGGCCTCGGCGAAGCGGGCGAGGCTCGTGACGCCGGTGCGGTCGGCGAGGCGGTCGAGGGCGACCGTCAGGGGCGTCCCGGCTCGCGTGTCGGCGACTGTCCGGGCCAGCTCCCCGGCAAGCTCCCCGTGCGTGGTGCGAGCGACCCGATCGAGCGCGCCCGACGCACCCTCTCCTGCACCGACCGCCAGGGCGAGGAGCTCGGCGACGGTCGGCAGCTCTGCGAGGATCCGCTCTTCGCGGCGCCGGACCTGGCGGCTGAGCAGCTGGTCCCGGCTGACCAGTCCGGTGACCGCCGCGGCCGCGACGACCAGTAGCCCGGCCACGGGGTGGGTGCCGCGGGTCGCGACGAGCAGGAGAGCGAAAGCCAGACCGAGGGCGGTGCCGAGCACGGTCCAGACCACCTGCTCGGCACGGAACTGCTCGACGCTCTGCCCTCGGCCGGCCCGCATCAGTCGGCGCTGGAGCTCGACGGTCGGAGACCCCCAGCGTTCGACGAGGCCGACGGCGTCGAGCATCACGGGGGCCAGCAGGCGCTCGAGGGTCGGGAAGGGTGAGTGGGCGGTGGGCGTCAGGAGGAGACGCGATCCGCTCTGCTTGGGACGCAGGTAGGGCGCCAGTCGGGCGTCGAGCCGCGGGCGCCGGGCGCGGAGCCGCCACGCGATCAGCCAGATGCCGAGGCCGCCGAGGCCTCCGGCCATGCCCCCTACCCAGCTGGGGACCACCCACATCGCCGTCATCGCAGCACCCGTACGTCCTCGGGCAGTCGCCCGATGCGCACCATCAGCTGGTAGGCGACCACCGAGGAGCCGGCGCCCGTGGCGAGCACCGCGACCCCCGCCGGGGTGTCGTAGGCCGAGGCTGCCTCCGGGCGGGTCGACAGCAGGGCGAGGACGACCCAGGGGGCGGCGACGGCCAGGCGTGCCGCGTTCACGGTCCACCCCTGCCGGGCCTTGAGCTCGCCTCGCGTGCGCAGGTCCTCGCGGAGGAACCCGGCGAGGGTGCGCAGGAGCCGTCCGAGGTCCGTGCCGCCCACCTCGCGGGTGAGGCGCAGGGCCTCCACGATGCGGTCGGCCACCGGGTCGGCCAGGCGGGCCTTGAGGGTGTCGAGGCAGTCGCCGAACCGTCCGCTCACGCGGTAGTCCTCGGCGAAGGCTGCGAAGGCGGGGCGCAGCTCGACGGGGCCCCGCGTGCCGAGCTGGCCGAGGGCCTCGGGCAGGGAGAGCCCGGCGCGGATGCCGGAGGACAGGTGGTCGACGACCTCGGGCCACACGGTGCGCAGCGCGGCGCGGCGTGACCGGGCGCGTCCCCGGACCAGGGCCTGGGGAGCCGCAGCTCCCATCATCGCGAAGCAGGTCGCCACCGCAGGTGACTGGGTCAGCGCCAGGGCCAGCACGCCGACCAGCAGGCTCGTGGTCACGCATGCCCCGACCAGCGCGCCTGGGCTCACCCCGGGAGCCCCTGCCTGGACGAGGAGGTCGCTGGTGTTCTCCGACCATCGGCTCCGGCGCTGGCGTGGTGCGGGCTCCGAGGTCAGGGCCCACAGCACCAGGCACAGCCCGGCGCCGAGGAGCAGGCCGGTCACCACTCCCACGTCAGACCGCCTCCCGCAGGAGCTCGGCGAGGTCGATGCCTGCGCGCGCGTAGCGGTCTGCGTGCGGGGGGAAGCCCCCGGCGCGGCGCAGCACCCCGTCCCGCTGGGAGAAGACGTCGGTGGCCTCCACCACGCCGTTCTCGACGCGCCCCGGCACGGCGACGATCTCTCGGGTGCGACGCCGACCGCGGGCGTCGACGTCCAGGTGCACGACGATGTCCACGGCGGAGGCGACCGTGGGGACCACGAAGGCAGCCGAGACGTTCTCCCCGGCCAGGAGGGGCAGCGTGCAGACCTTGGTCAGCGCCTCCCGCGCACTGTTGGCGTGCACGGTGCACATCCCCGGTACGCCCGCGTTGAGGGCGATGAGCATGTCGAGGCTCTCCGCCTCGCGGACCTCGCCGATGATGATGCGGCTGGGGCGCATCCGCAGCGCCTCCTTGACCAGGCGGCGCAGGGTGACCTCGCCCGTCCCCTCGAGGCTCGGCTGGCGGCACTGGAGGCCCACGACGTCGCGGTGCGGGATCTTGACCTCGAAGACCTCCTCGCAGGTGACCACGCGCTCGCGGGGAGGGATCGATCCGGCCAGTGCGTTCAGCATGGTCGTCTTGCCGGCCTGCGTGGGCCCCGAGACCAGGATGTTGAGCCCCGCCGCGACCGAGGCCGAGAGGAACTGGGCCGCCGCCCCGGTGAGGGAGCCGAGGGAGACGAGGTCCTCGAGGTGCGTGGCGCGGACCACGTGCTTGCGGATGTTCACGGCCCAGGCGTCGCGGGTGATGTCGGGGATCACCACGTGCAGGCGTTCGCCGCCCGGCAGCGCCGCGTCCACGAAGGGGCTGGAGAGGTCCAGGCGGCGCCCGGACAGGCGGAGCATCTGCTCGACGAGCTCGCGGACCTGCCCCTCGGTCAGGATCGTGGTGGTGAGCTCGGGCTCGCCGCGCCGTGCGACGAAGACCTGGGCGGGGGAGTTGATCCAGATCTCCTCGACCTCGTCGTCGTCGAGGTACTGCTGCAGCGGGCCCAGGCCGGCGACGGCGTCGAGCACGGCCTTGGTCGCCGAGGTCGGGTCGGGCAGCGGCGTGACGTGCCCGCGGAGGGAGCGCTCGTCGTAGTCGGCGACGACGGCGCTGACCAGCTCGTGCAGGGAGGCGTGGTCACGCAGGGGGTCGATGCCGCGCCGACGGACCAGCTCGCGCACCTCGTGCTCGAGCAGAGCAACACCGTCCACTGATCCCCCTGAGCCCCGCCGCTTCGACGGCCCGAGCATAGGGGAGCAGAACCCCCCAAATCACCCGGGTGTGGATAACTCGATCCGGTGAACCTGCACGGTCGGGGCCTACCTCACGGGTGCTGCACGTCGATCACCACGCGCGTCGGGTCCTCGAGCCCGAACACCCGGAACGGCTCGTCGGAGGACAACCCGATCCAGATCTCGGCCTGGGCCTCGAACATGGCCCCGTACCGCACCTCCTCGATCACGCCGCCGGACTCCGGCAGCATCGTTCGTGGCCCCTCGAAGGGCTGGGCGCCCTCGGCGGTGGGGTACACGACCCCGCGCACCAGGATCCGCAGGTAGTGCTCGCCCTGCAGGTAGACCGGCTCGCCCGCGGCCTGCTGGGTGGGGTTGTCCACGTACTCCCCGCGCCAGCCCGGTGTGCCCTCACCTACCAGGTCCACGACCACGCGGTCGAAGCCGTCGCGGGCCGCGAAGCGCAGGTCCACCGGGCTCAGCCGGGCCCCGGCCGACACCTCGGAGGTGTCGGGCTGGCGGTTGGCGGGGAAGGGCGCCGCGTCGCCCTCGGGAGCCTCCTCAGCGGGGGCCTCCTCGGGGTGGTAGACGTCGATGACCACCCGGGTCGGATCCTCGAGCTGGAACACCCGGAAGGGCTGCTCGGAGGACAGGCCCACGTACAGCTCGAGCTGGCCCTCGTAGATCGCGCCGTAGACGACCTCCTGGACCACGCCGGCCGAGCCGGGACGGAAGCGCTGCGGACCCTCGTACTCCTCGGCCCCCTCCTCGGTGGGGTACACCACGCCCCGCACATGGGTCGTCAGAGCAGCCTCGCCCGCGAGCTCGACCGGCTGTCCCGAGCCGGCCAGGCGCGGGTCGTCGGTGTACTCGCTGAGCCAGCCGGGCTGCCCGGGCCCGCTGAGGTCCAGCACGATGCGGTCGAAGCCGTCGTGCACCCCGAAGCGCAGGTCCACCGGGCTCAGCCGCGCGTCGTCGCTCATCTCGGCGGTGTCCGGCTCGCGGTTGGCGGGGAAGGGCGCCTCGTCATCCGCCGGGTCCGCGTCCGGCAGGGGCTCGTCGCCCCCCGTGACCTGCGGGTGGTAGACGTCGACCACGAGCCGGGCCGGGTCCGCCAGGGCGAAGACGCGGAAGGCCTCCTCCGAGCCCACGCCGACGAAGATCTGCTGCCGACCCTCGAACAGCGGGCCCCGAGCGACCTGCTCGACCACACCGGCGGACTCCGGGGCGATGCTCTCCGGGCCCTCCCACTGCGCCGCGCCCTCCTCGGTCGGCAGGGCGACGCCCTCGATCGTGACCTCGAGCACGCTCTGGCCGGCCACCTGGACGGTCTCGCCCGAGCCCGCTGCCGTCGCGGTGCCGGTGTACTCGGTCGACCAGCCGGGCTCGCCCTCGCCGGCCAGGTCGATCACCACGCGGTCGAAGGTCTCGTGCACCCCGAAGCGCATGCCTGTCGGGCTCAGCCCGGGCTGGTCCGACGGGTCGGTCGTGTCGTCCGACGGCGGGGAGGTGCTGGGATCCTGCTCCTCGCCGAAGGGCACGTCCTCGACGGGGTCGTCCTCGGTCAAGGGCGTCTCGGAGGACGGCGGGACAGGGTCGGCCTGCGGGGTCTCGGCCGGTGACGAGGCCGTCGGGGAGGTGGTCGGGTCGGGCTCGTCCGTGGTGCACCCGACCAGGACCAGGGCCCCGGCCGCCGTCACGGCGAAGATGCGGGTCAGTGGTGCTCGTCGCATGGGATCGCTCCGGTGGTAGTCGGCCGACGTCGCGGCGCCGACCTCGGCTGCACCTCCAGCCCTATCGCGCCCCGCCGTCCCGGGCAATCGGGGGGAGGAAACGAGACCGTCGCGTGATCTGGTACAGCCCCACGGCCGCACCGCCGATCTCCGGCCGATGTGCGACAGGGCCCGCGTTCTCCCAGCCGGTGGGGAGCCCGCGGGCCCTGTCGGAGATCGCGGCTAGAGTCGACCGCCGGCGCCCATCACTCCGTGGGCGCCCAGCAACCCGAAGGTGTCCCATGCGTCGTGCGCGTCCTGCCCAGTCCGTCCGTCCCACCTCCCCGGCCCGCGCCGGGGGCGTCGTGCTCGCGGCGGCCACCGCGCTCGTGCTCGCCGGCTGCTCCTCCGAGACCACCGAGGACGACGCCGCGGCCCCCGCCCCCGAGGCCACCGAGGCCGAGTGCGAGCCGGGCAGCCTGCCGACCCTGACCGACGAGGTGCTCACGGTCGGCGCGGGGGAGCCCTACCTGCCCTGGTACACCGACGAGTACGAGTCGGGCGAGGGGTTCGAGTCCGCCCTCATCTACGCGGTCGCCGCCGAGCTCGGGTACCAGGCCGAGGACGTGCAGTGGGAGACGGTGACCTTCGAGCAGATCATCAGCCCCGCCGTGAAGCCCTTCGACGTCGCCGCCTACCAGACCTCCATCACCGACGAGCGCCGCGCGGCCGTGGACTTCTCGAGCCCGTACCTGACCACCCGCCAGGGCGTCATCGTCATGCAGGACGGCCCCTACGCCGACGCGAGCACGATCGCGGACCTCGAGGGTGCGCGCATCGGCGTCACCGCCGCGCAGACGAGCCTGACCCTCTCCGAGGCGGCTTTCGGCGAGGACGCCGACATCTCGCCCTACAGCGCAGCCGGCGACGGCATGCAGGCCCTGCAGTCCGGCACCATCGACGCGATGGTCATGGACGTCGACCAGGGCGTCGCGGCCTCGACCGAGTACTTCCCCGACTCCATGGTGATCGGCACCCTGCCCGACGAGGGCGTCGTCGAGCAGTACGGCCTGGTGCTCGACGTCGACTCCGAGCTCACCACCTGCGTCTCGCAAGCCGTCGACTCCCTCGAGGAGGACGGCACCCTGGGCGAGCTGCGCACCACGTGGCTCAAGTCGGACGACATCCCCGTCCTCGAGTGACCCGGGCCTGACCCCCATGACCGCGGTGGAGCGACCGTGAGCGAGACGACCGGCGCGCGCCCCTGGTCGCCCTCGCCCCTCGCCCTCGAGCGGGCCGCCTTCCGTCGCGCCCAACGACGACGCTCGGGCCTGGTCGCCCTGGTCAGCACCGCCCTGGTGGTGACCGCGGTGGTGCTCGTCGTCGTCGGCGCCCCCGGGTGGGAGCGGGCACGCACGGCCTTCTTCGACCCCGAGAACGCCTGGGCCGCCCTGCCCGCCATCCTCGAAGGGCTGTGGCTCAACCTGCGCGTCTGGGTCATCGCCGGGACGGTCGGCACCCTGCTCGGACTCGCCCTGGCGGTCCTGCGCACCAGCCGGATCCCGGCCCTCTTCCCGGTGCGAGCCCTGGCCATCGGCTACATCGACCTCTTCCGCGGCGTCCCGGTGCTCCTGGTGCTGTACCTGGTGGGCTTCGCCCTCCCGGCCCTGCGCCTCGAGTGGTTGCCGACCTCGAGCGCCTTCCTCGGGGCCCTCGCGATCGTGCTGACCTACACGGCCTACCTCGCCGAGGTGTTCCGCGCGGGCATCGAGTCCGTGCACCCCTCGCAGGTGGCCGCGGCGCGGTCCCTCGGCCTCAGCCGCGCGCAGAGCATGCGCACCGTCGTGCTGCCCCAGGCCGTGCGCAACGTCACCGCCCCGCTGGCCAACAACCTCATCTCCCTGCAGAAGGACTCGGGTCTCATCTCGGTGCTGGGGGCCGTCGATGCCATCCGTGCCGCGCAGATCGCCACCACCGGCACCTACAACTTCACGCCCTACGTCGTGGCCGGGCTGCTCTTCTTCCTGGTGTCGTTCCCGCTGACCCGCGCCGTGGACGCCTACCAGCGCCGCCGCGGGTGGGGGCGCTCCCTCGCGACGGTCACCGGGGGAGGGGACATCCGATGACGGCCCTGCTCTCCCTGCGCGGCGTGCGCAAGACGTACCCCGCCCCCGCCGCGGCCCGTGGCCGGGCCGGCGAGGAGGCCCGTGTCGTCCTCGACGACATCGACCTCGACGTCGACCGGCACCGCTGCGTGGTGCTCATCGGAGCCTCCGGCTCGGGGAAGTCGACCCTGCTGCGGGTGGTCAACCTCCTCGACGAGATCGACGACGGGCAGATCCTCCTCGACGGGCAGGACGTCGCCGACCCGCGCCTGGACGCCAACGCCGTGCGCGCCCGCATGGGCATGGTGTTCCAGGCCTACAACCTGTTCCCGCACATGCGCGTGCTCGACAACGTCACCCTCGCCCTGCGCCTGGTGCACCGCCGACCACGCGAGGAGGCCGACGCCGCCGCGGTCGAGATGCTGCGCCGCGTGGGCCTGGCCCACAAGGCCACGGCCTACCCCGACCAGCTCTCGGGCGGGGAGCAGCAACGCGCCGCGATCGCCCGCGCCCTGGTGCACGGCCCCGAGCTGCTGCTCCTCGACGAGGTCACCTCGGCGCTGGACCCCGAGCTGGTCGGCGAAGTCCTGGACCTGCTCGCCGAGCTGCGCGGCGAGGGGCGCACCATGCTCGTCGCCACCCACGAGATGGGCTTCGCCCGCCGCGTCGCCGACGAGGTCTGCTACCTGCACGACGGGCAGGTCCACGAGCGCGGCACCCCCGAGCAGGTGCTCGGCGACCCGCAGCGTGAACGCACCCGGACCTTCCTGAGTCGCCTGGCCTCCTGAGGGCCGCGGCGGGCCGTCCCGATACCCTCGACCCGTGTCCGTCGCCGAGCTCTCGTCGAGCGCCCAGAACTACGTCAAGATCATCTGGGGCCTGCAGGAGTGGTCCACGGCCGACGTCACCGCCACGATGATCGCCGAGCGCGCGGGGGTGCGGCTCTCGACCGTCTCCGACGCGGTGCGCCGGCTCGCCGACCAGGGGCTCGTCGAGCACACCCGCTACGGGGCCGTGACCCTCACCGACCTCGGCCGTTCCCACGCCCTGGCCATGGTGCGCCGCCACCGCCTCATCGAGGCCTTCCTCGTCAACGTGCTCGGGTACCGCTGGGACGAGGTGCACGACGAGGCCGAGGAGCTCGAGCACGCCGTCTCCGACCTCATGGTCACCCGCATCGACGAGCTCCTCGGCTTCCCCACCCGCGACCCGCACGGGGACCCCATCCCCGCCGCGGACGGCACCGTGACCATCCCCGACGCCGTCCAGCTCTCGCACCGCGAGCCCACCGGCCAGGTGGTCGTCGAGCGCATCTCCGACGCCGACCCCGGCCTGCTCCAGTACTTCTCCGACACGGGGGTGCTGGTCGGCGCGACCCTCGAGCTCTCCGCCGGTGCGGCGTACTCCGAGGCCGTCGGCGTGCGCCCGGAGGGGCGCGACGGGGTCAGCCTCGGCCCGGCAGCCGCCGACGCCGTCTGGGTCTCGCCCGTCACCCCCTGACGGGCCGTCCCGCTCAGGCCGCCGCACGCTCCCGGCGCAGCCGGCGACGTCGTGCGGCCCACCGGGTGCCGAGCAGGCCGTGCCGCGGGCTCGCCAGGTACACCAGCGCGAAGGCCGCGCCCTGAGCCAGGACCACCGTGCCGCCCGGGGCCGTGTCCAGGTAGTAGCTCGCGTACAGCCCGATCACGGCGCAGCTCGCCGAGATGACCGGGGCCAGCACCAGCATCCGGCCGAAGCGGTCCGTCAGCAGGTACGCGGTGGCCCCCGGGATGATCAGCATCGCGACGACCAGGACCACCCCGACCGCCTGCAGCGCCACCACGGCCGTGAGGGCCAGCAGACCGAGGAGCACCGCGCCCAGCAGCCGGGGACGTAGACCGATCGCGTGGGCGTGGGTGCGGTCGAAGGCGTAGAGCGTGAAGTCCCGGCTCTTGATGAGCAGCACCGCGAGCACGACCGCCCCGAGCACCATGACCTGCGTGAGCTCGGGCCAGGACACGCCCAGCAGGTTGCCGAAGATGATGTGGTTGAGGTCGGTCTGCGACGGCGTCACCGAGATGAGCACCAGCCCCAGCGCGAAGAGGGTCGTGAAGACGATGCCGATCGCGGCGTCCTCCTTGACCCGGCTCGTGTCCCGCACCACGCCGATCAGGCCCACCGCGAGGAACCCGAACACCACGGCACCCAGGGCGAAGGGCGCCCCCACCACGTAGGCGAGGACGACGCCGGGCAGCACGGCGTGGGCGACCGCGTCCCCCATGAGGGACCAGCCGATGAGCACCAGCCAGCAGGACAGCACCGCGCACACCACCGAGGCGACCAGGGTGGTCAGCAGCGCCCGGACCATGAAGTCGTAGGCCAGCGGGTCCACGAGGAGGTCGACGGCGGTCGTGGCGAGGGCGCTCACGGCTCGGCCCTGCCGTCCAGGCCCAGGCCGAAGGCCATCGCGAGGTTCTCGGGGCGCAGCACCTGCGCCGTCGGGCCGTGCAGCAGCACCCGACGCATGAGCAGGGCGGCCTCGTCGGCCAGCTCGGGCAGGGCATGCAGGTCATGGGTCGAGACGACGATCCCGGCCCCCTCGGCGGCGAGCTCGCGGAGCAGGCGGACCATGGTGGCCTCGGAGTCGCGGTCGACCCCGGCGAAGGGCTCGTCCAGGAGCAGCACCCGGGCGCCCTGGGCGATGCCCCGGGCCACGAAGGCCCGCTTGCGCTGGCCCCCCGAGAGGCGACCGATCTGACGCGAGGCGAGGGGGGCCACACCCACCCGCTCGAGAGCCGCGTCGACGGCCTCGTGATCCGCCCGGCGCGGTCGCCGCGTCAGGCCGAGGTGCCCGTACCGGCCCATCATGACGACGTCGCGCACCGTCAGCGGGAAGGACCAGTCGACCTCCTCGGACTGCGGGACGTAGGCCACGGCCCCCGCGCGCCGGGCCCGCGCCGAGCTGCCGCCGTCGACCGCGACGGTGCCGTGCTCGGGGGTGACCAGCCCCATGATCGTCTTGAAGAGGGTGGACTTGCCCGAGCCGTTCATCCCGATCAGACCGCAGACGCGCCCGGGCTCGACCCGCAGGCTCGCCCCGTCCAGGGCCAGGACCTCGCCGTAGCGGACGGTGACCTCGCGGACGTCCACCGCCGGAGCCGCCATGTCAGCCCCCGTCCCCGGCCGGGTCGCCCGTCAGTCCCTCGACGATGACCTCGGCGTCGTGCCGCAGCAGGTCCAGGTAGGTGGGCACCGGCCCGTCGGGCTCCGAGAGGGAGTCCACGTACAGGACCCCGCCGAGCTCGGCCCCCGTCGCCTCGGCCACCTGGCGCATCGCGGCGTCCGAGACGGTCGACTCGCAGAAGACCGCGGGCACGTCGTCACGCTCGACGAGCTCGATCACCTCCACGACCCGCCGGGGCGTGGACTGCTGCTCGGCGTTGACCGGCCACAGGTAGGCCTCGTCGAGGCCCGCGTCCCGTGCGAGGTAGGAGAAGGCGCCCTCGCAGGTCACCAGGGTGCGCTGGTCCTCGGGCAGGGTGGCGAGCCGTTCGACGAGGTCCTCGTGGACCGAGCCGAGCTCCTCGGAGTACGCCGCACCGTTGGCCGTGAACTCCTCGGCGTGGGCCGGGTCCAGGGCGCTCAGGGCGTCCACGATCGCGTCCACGTAGCGCTGGGCCTCGACCGCGCTCATCCAGGCGTGCGGGTTGGGCAGCCCCGCAGCGACGTCCCCGGTGATGTCGATCGGCTCGACGTCCTCGCTGAGGACGACGCGGGGCACGTCGAGGTCCGCGACGAACTGCTCGAACCACGCCTCGAGTCCCAGGCCGTTGTCCAGGACGAGGTCGGCCTGCGAGGCGCGACGGATGTCCCCCGGGGTGGGCTCGTAGCCGTGCACCTCGGCCCCGGGCTTGATGATCGACTCGACCCGCACGTGGTCCCCGGCGACGTTCTGGGCCATGTCGGCGAGCACCGTGAAGGTGGTCAGGACCAGGGGGGCGTCCTCGGGGGCGCCCCCGGCCGGCGCCTCGCCGTCGGTCGCGCAGGCGCCGAGGGCCAGGGCGAGCGCGGCACCGAGGGCC
>NZ_JALPKN010000240.1 GCF_023630195.1 Actinotalea sp. C106
GGCGGTTGATCCCGCCGCCGCCCGTCCCGCGCTTGCGCGCCGCGGCGCGGGCCGCGCCGACGCCGGCGGTCTGCCGGATCATGGGGACCGAGATACTCATCGTGCACCTCCGTGCTTCTTGACGGCCTGTGCCGACGAGGCGATCCGTCGGGTGATGGCGAAGTTGATCAGGCCGATCACGATGATGATGAGGAAGAGCAGCCAGGCCACGGCAGCGGCCTTGCCGAAGCTCTTCTGCGCCCCCCAGCCGAGGTCGTACAGGTACAGGGTCGTGGTCAGCCACTGGTTGTCCGAGCCGCCGCGGCCGAACTGGTCGAACATCCGGGGCTCGTCGAAGATCTGCAGCCCGCCGACGGTCGCGGTGATGACCACGAAGATGATGGTCGGGCGGAGCATCGGGACGGTGACCGAGAAGAACTGGCGGACCCGGCTCGCGCCGTCGAGCACCGCTGCCTCGTAGAGGTCACGCGGGATGGCCTGCATGGCGGCCAGGAAGATCAGCGCGTTGTAGCCGGTCCAGCGGAAGTTGACCATCGAGGCGATGGCCACGTGGCTCGCGAGGGCGTCGGCGTGCCACCGGATGGGCTCGATGCCGATGGTGCCGAGCAGGCTGTTGATCATCCCGGCCTGGTCCGCGAAGAGCCGGGAGAAGATCAGCGCCACGGCCACGGGGGCGACGACGTAGGGCAGCAGCACGCCCATCCGCCAGAAGGTCTTGGCCCGCAGGTTCCCGTCGAGGACCGCGGCGATCGTGATCGCCAGCAGCACCTGGGGCACCGAGGAGAGCAGGAAGATGCTGAAGGTGTTGCGCAGCGCCTGGAGGAACACGGGCGACTGCACGACGTCGATGTAGTTCTGGAGGCCGACGGCCTCACCCTGACCGCCGATCAGGTGCCAGTCGTGCACCGAGACGTAGGCCGTGTACGCCAGGGGGAAGAGCCCCACGACGGCGAACACCAGGAAGAACGGCGCGATGTACAGGTAGGGCGAGAGCCTGACGTCGAGCTTGCCGCGCAGGTTGCGCAGGTTCTGGCGCCGGTCGCTGCGGTCTGGTGGGGGCGGGGGTTCCGTGGGGGAGCCGGACTGCTCGGGCTCGGTGCCGACGGGGGCGGTGACCGACATGGTGCTCTCCAGCGTCGTCGCGGGATCGGGATCGGGATCGGGATCGGGTGCGGGCGTGGTGCGGCTGGGGCGCCGTCAGGGGCGCCCCAGCCGCACCACGGGGACGGTCAGCCGAGGCCGAGCTCGTTGTAGGCGGTCAGCGCCTTCTCCCAGGAGGAGGCGGCGTCATCGGTCTGGTCGACGTCGACGCGGGTCAGGGCGTCGGCGACGGTCTGGTGGATGGCGAAGTAGTTCGGGCCCTTGAACGGGGTGGCCGTCACGGCGTCCGCGCGGTTGGCGAGGATCTGACCCGTGGGGGCCTCGTTGAAGAACTCGTCGGTCATGCTCAGCAGCTCGTCGCTCTCGAGGGCCTCGACCTGGCTCGGGAAGGTGCCCTTGGCCTCGAAGGCCTTGACCTGCTGCTCCGGGGCGGTCAGCCACTGCGCGAGCGCCATGGCCTCCTCGGGGTGCTCGGTGTGGGTCGGGACGGTCAGGTAGGACCCGCCCCAGTTGCCGCCGCCGTTGGGGAACACGTCGGCGATGTCCCAGCCCTCGACGCCCGCGGCGTTGCCCTCGATGATGCCGAGCATCCAGCCGGGGCAGGCCATCGTGGCGAAGGCGCCGTTCTGGAACGCGGCGTTCCAGTCGTCGCTCCACTGGCCCAGGTGGGCCGAGAGCTCGCGGTCGACGCTCGCGTCGAGGACGTCGTCGTAGATGTCCTTGACCGTGGCGTGGTCGATCCCGATGACGGTGGCGTCGTCCTCCTCGTAGGCGTTCTCGACCTGGTTGATCATCGCCTGGTAGGTCGCCCCGGCCGAGTCGAACCACGCCGAGTCAGAGCTGGCGACGAAGTCCTCGCCGACCGAGAAGTAGTTCTCCCAGTCGCCCTCGAGCAGGGTCGCGACCTCCTCGCGGTCGGTGGGCAGGCCGGCCTCCTCGAAGAGGTCCGCGCGGTAGCAGATGGCCTCGGGGCCGACGTCGGTGCCGTAGCCGATGAGCTTGCCGTCCGCGGTGGTGGCGGCCTCGGTCTTCCAGTCCAGCCAGCGGCCCTCGATCTCGGGGTCGCTCAGGTCGTTGAAGTTGTCGGAGTACTGCAGGAGCTCGGCGAGCCAGTCGACCTCGAGGGCCTCGACGTCGGACAGGCCCGAGCCCGCGGCGAGGCGGGTGTTGAGGTTGTCCCGGGCCTCGTCGGCCGTGGCGGCCTTCTTCTGCTCGACCGTGATGTTCGGGTTGAGCTCCATGTACTCGGTGATGAGGTCCTCGTACCCGAACTCGTTGAAGGTCGCGACGGTGAGCGTGATCTGCTCGTCGCTGCCCCCGTCCTCGCCCCCGCCTCCGGTGCTCGCGCCGTCGTCGTCAGCCGAGCCGCTCGAGCAGCCGGTGGCGATGAGGGCGAGGCCGGCCATGCCGACGGTGGCCGTGAGCCACGGCTTCCTGGTTGTACGCACGTCTGACTCCTTCGTCTCAGGGGCGGCGGCGGTGCCGACCCGTGACCCCCGTCGGTCGACGGCGGTCGTGCACGTGATCGAACTGAGACCGGTCTCATCCTCGAGCCCGGTGATCCCGTCTCGGCGATGAGACCGGTCTCAGTGCGGTGGCCTTACCGTCCCGTCCGCGCCCCGGGGCTGTCAATCCCCGTGACCGAACCGTGACCAGCGGAGGCTTCCGCGCGACAGCCGAGCCGGCCCGGGGGATGCTCGTGCTGCAGGCCGTGACCGCGGTCGTGCCCCGTCTCGGCCACCCCCGCAGACCACCTCGACCCAGGAGAGAGCGATGAGCCGCCACCAGGCCTCGAGCGCCGACCACGACGACGCCGACCGCCGGGCCCGGGCCGCGACGGCCGCGGACCCCGATGGCGGGCGTGCGGTCGACAAGGCGGGCGCCCCGGACCCCGACGACCGACGCAAGCCCGACTCACCGACGGACATGACCAAGCCGTCCTGGGGCTACGTGCTCAAGCGCACCCTGCGCGAGTTCATGCGCGACGAGAACACCGACAGTGCCGCCGGGCTGACGTACTGGGCGGTCCTGGCCCTCGCCCCGGCGGCCTTGGCGCTGTTCTCCCTGCTGGCGCTGTTCGGCAACAGCCGCCAGATCGTCGAGGACGCGATCGAGGAGGCGGGAGCGAACGTGCCGACCGACGAGGGGTCGGTGATCGACATGTTGCTCGCCGCGGCCGAGGGGCAGCAGGGTGCCGGGCTGGCCCTGATCACCGGCCTCGCCGTGGCGCTGTGGACCGCGTCGAACTACGTCAACGCCTTCGGGCGTGCGATGAACCGGGTCTACGAGGTCGACGAGGGGCGCCCGATCTGGAAGCTGCGACCGATCATGCTCCTGGTCACCCTCGTCCTGCTGGTCCTGGTCGTGGCGATCTGCGTCGCGCTGGTGCTGTCCGGCGGGGTCGCCGAGGCCCTCGGTGCGGCGGTCGGGCTGAGCAGCCAGGCCGTGACCATCTGGAACATCGCCAAGTGGCCGGTCGTCGTGCTGCTGGTCGTCCTGGCCGTGGCGGTGCTGTACTTCGCGACCCCGAACGTCAAGCAGCCCAAGTTCCGGTGGCTGAGCGTGGGCAGCGTGGTGGCCATCCTGGTGTGGGCCCTGGCCACGGTGGGCTTCTTCTTCTACGTGGCGAACTTCGGGAACTACGACGCGACCTACGGGGCACTCGGTGGTGTCGTGGTGTTCCTGCTGTGGCTCTACATCACCAACAACGCGCTGCTCTTCGGGGCCGAGCTCGACGCCGAGCTCGAGCGCGGTCGCGAGCTGCAGGCCGGCATCGCGGCCGAGGAGAGCATCCAGCTCCCGCCCCGGGACACCAAGGCGAGCGAGAAGAAGCACAAGAAGCACGCGGACGACGTCGCACGCGGGCGCCGGCTCCGCGAGTCCGCCGGCGCGCGCCAGTCCGCTCCGCACGTCGACTGACACCAGACCCCGGCCGGTCCTCGGTGGACCGCTGACCCACCACGTGAGCGGTCGCGGCCGCGGCCCGGCGGAGGTATCAAGGATCCAGGCATCGGCCGGCACACCGGCCGAGCCCCGTCTCGGACAACCCAGGGAGCACGCCCATGGAGCACTTCACGATCGCGACCGTCGCCGAGCAGAGCGCGGACTTCCGCCGCGTCCTGTGGACGGGCAAGCACTCGCAGCTCGTCATCATGACCGTCCCCCCGGGCGGGGAGATCGGCGAGGAGGTCCACGAGGACATCGACCAGATCCTGTCCTTCGTGAGCGGCACCGGTGAGGCGATCGTCTCGGGCCAGACGCGCAAGGTCGCCGCAGGGGACCTCGTCGTGGTCCCGGCCGGTCGCACCCACAACTTCGTCAACACCGGCGAGAACCCGCTCATCCTCTACACGGTCTACGGCCCGCCCGAGCACGCCGACGGCGCCGTCCACGCGACCAAGGAGGAGGCCGACGCCCTCGAGGAGGCCGGCAAGGACGAGCCCCCGACGGTGTAGCGATCTCGTGGCGGGACGCGGCCCGGTGCTCCTCAGGGGCGCCGGGCCGCGGTGCGTCCGGGGAGGGCGAGCAGGCGAGGGGTGCGGGCTCGGTAGGCCACGTACCGGTCGCCGAAGCGTGCGACCAGCCGCTGCTCCTCGCGCCGGGTCTTGGCGTCGAGGACCGCGAGCAGGGCGAGCCAGGCGACGACCGGCTCGGGGCGTCGCCGCAGCACCGCCCACCCCGCCGTCGCGACGAGCAGGCCCGTGTAGATCGGGTGGCGGCTCACCGCGTAGACGCCGCGCTCGTGCAGCTCGCC
>NZ_JALPKN010000241.1 GCF_023630195.1 Actinotalea sp. C106
CAGGCCCGTCGTGGCCTACGACGGCGTCGCGGGGGCAGCGGCGGCGCGTGCGTGGTGGTGCCTGCGGTGGGCCGGGCACGACGAGGTCCGTGTGCTCGACGGCGGTCTTGCCGCCTGGGTCCGGGCCGGCGGTCCGGTCGAGGTCGGCGAGGTCGCACCACCCGAAGACGAGGCGGGCGGCTCGTCGTCGTCGGCTCCGGGCGAGCGCAGCACGATGCCCGTGGTCACCGCGGAGGACCTCGCCGGCCGGTCGGGCGCTCTCCTGGACGCCCGCTCGGCCGAGCGCTTCCGCGGGGAGGTCGAGCCCGTCGACCCGGTCGCGGGCCACGTCCCGGGAGCCATCTCCTGCCCGACCACCGCCGTGCAGGGCGCCGACGGTCGCTACCTCCCGCCCGACCAGCTCCGCGCGGTCCTCGCCCCGCTGGTCGGCGACGGCCCCGGCGCCGCGTACTGCGGGTCGGGGGTGACCGCGAGCCAGCTCGTGCTCGCCGCCCACGAGGTGGGGATCGAGCTGGCCCTGTACCCCGGCTCGTGGTCCCACTGGATCCGCGATCCTCGACGCCCGGTGGCCACCGGGAGCTGACCCGCTCGGGAGCAGGCGTACTGTCGCAGGACTGGAGTCCACCCTCGGCTCTGGCGCGAAGGAGCGACCATGGCCCAGCACGACCCGACCTCTCCCCGACCCGTCCCCCGTCCGCCCCGCGGCCCGGGAGTGACACCCACGCCCGAGCCAGCGCCCGTTCCCGGCCCGGCGCACGACCCCGATCCCGCCCCTCAGCCGGAGCGGACGACGGCCCTGACCCTGGGCGTCGTCGCGACCTCGCGCAAGCCCGATGAGCTGCGCCTTCCGATCCACCCCGACCACCTCAGCAGGATCGACGCGGACCTCCGCGCCCGGATGGTCCTCGAGGAGGGCTACGGCAGCCGCTTCGGCGTCGACGATGCGGCCCTCCGGTCCCTGGTCGGCCGTATCGCCCCGCGCGCCGAGGTCCTCGCGACCTGCGATGTCGTCCTGCTGCCCAAGCCTCAGGCCGCTGACCTGGCAGAGCTGCCGGTCGGGACGGTGCTGTGGGGGTGGCCGCACTGCGTCCAGGACCCCGAGGTGACCCAGCTCGCGATCGACCGCCGGCTCACCCTCATCGCCTTCGAGGCGATGAACCACTGGAACCGCGACGGCGGCTTCGGTCTGCACGTCTTCCACAAGAACAACGAGCTCGCGGGCTACAGCTCGGTGCTGCACGCCCTGCAGCTCGCCGGGGTGACGGGCGACTACGGGCGCAGGCTCACGGCGGTGGTCATCGGCTTCGGCGCGACGGCGCGCGGGGCCGTCACGGTCCTCAACGCCCACGGGGTGCACGACGTGCGCGTCCTGACCCACCGGGATGTCGCGGCGGTCGCGTCCCCCATCCACTCGGCGCAGATCGTCCACCTCGACCAGGACCCGGCCTCCCCCGAGACCTGCCAGGTGCTGACCGAGGACGGTCCGGTGCCCCTGGCGCCCTACCTGGCCCAGAGCGACGTCGTCGTCAACTGCACCCTCCAGGACACCGCCGCCCCGCTGACCTTCCTGCAGACCGAGGACCTCGCCGCCTTCCGGTCCGGAAGCGTGATCGTGGACGTCTCGTGCGACGAGGGCATGGGCTTCTCCTGGGCGCGGCCCACCTCTTTCGCGGACCCGGTCTTCACGGTGGGCCAGGGCGTCCTGTACTACGGGGTCGACCACAGCCCGTCGCACCTGTGGGACTCGGCGACCTGGGAGATCAGCGAGGCCGTGCTGCCATTCCTGCGCACGGTGCTCGACGGCCCCCGGGCCTGGGAGGCCGACGACACGGTGCGCCGGGCCATCGAGATCAGCGACGGTCAGGTGCGCAACGCGGACATCCTCATGTTCCAGGGTCGCGCAGCCGAGCCGCCGCACCAGATCCTCACGGCCGGTGCACGGACCGCTACTGCCACGGTTGCCGATGGTGCGGAGTCCCGCGTACGAGCGGGGTAGCCCACCGGCGGCAGCCGGCCCGCGCCGAGGGGCTGACCGCCCTGGTGCAGGTGAACGCTGCGACCGGACCACCACCCTCGGGCTGGCCCTGGGCGCGGTCACCGTGGTCTCCCTCGCGCTCCTCCCGCTGACCGCTCGCCTGCTCGACCAGGGATGGCGGATGCGGCTGCTGGTGCCGGGGATGCTGCTGGCTGCGGGGGCGATGCTCCTCTACCCGGCGGCCACGACGCCGTGGACCTTCGCGGTCCTGCTGGTCGTCGCGGGGCTGACGGCAGGCACCGCCGGGCAGGTCCCCGCCGTCGTGCTGGCCGACGTGGTGCACCCGGGCAGGTACGGGCGTGCGGTCGGCATCCTGCGGACCACGGGTGACCTTGGCGCCGTCCTCGGACCGCTGACCCTGGGCCTGGTGCTCGACGGAGCGGGGGCGATCTGGGCCTGCGGGGCCCTGGCCACCGTGGCCGCGGGATCGGCGCTGGTGCACCTCGGGCTCGCTCGGCCGCTTCGACGTAGGCTCGGTGGTGGGGACGGTGCCGCTCCAGACGGCGTCTCGGGACGGCTGGCTGGGCGATCGACCCGCCGAACCTCGCAGGAATCCTCGACCTGAACCGATGGTGGGAGGAGGACCGGCGTCACGGTCTCCGGACCCATCGGCAGGAGGACAGGGTGCGCCGTCCCGGCACCGCACGTGCAGGCTCGACGCGTGAGGGCGCTGCGCGCCGGCATCGCCACGCGTCGAGCGAGCTCGTCTTCACCCCGGAGGAGCTCGCCCGCGTGATCGGCCTGCAGTGCCTGGTCGGCGGGGCGCTGGCCCTGGTGTGGGCTCTCCTGCCGTGGAACGCCGACGCGGCATGGAGCCCGCCGGTCGTGGGCCTGGCTGCCGTGGCGGGCGTGATCGGGCTGGGGATGGTGGTGCTCGGTGCGGTGACCACCTCGGCGCGGGTACTGGCCCGCGCGGTCCACTCGTGCATCCTGAGCGTGCAGGTCCTGGTCGCTGTGGGCTACGCGGTCACCGGCGAGACCGGGAGCCCGATCCTGCTCTTCCTCCTGTGGACCACCGCCTACGCGGGGATCCTGTCCCGACGGGCCCGCTGGGGCCATGTGGTCTCTACCGCGCTCCTCATCTCGGCGGCCTCGACGACGCACGCGGTCGCGGTCGACGCCGCCGAGGTCGTCGTCTTCCTCATGTCGACGATCGTCGTGGTGACCCTCGTCGTGTCGCGGTCGGCCGAGCGGCTGCACGAGGCGGCCACGCACGACGCGCTCACCGGCCTGCCGAACCGGAGGGTTTTCTACCGTCGTGCAGGCGCGCTCCTGGCAGGGCGTCGGGGCTCCGGCGGTGGGGTCGCTGTCGCCCTGCTCGACCTCGACCGCTTCAAGCACGTCAACGACAGCTACGGGCACGGCGCGGGCGACGCGCTCCTGGTCGAGCTCGCCCGGCGGCTCGAGGAGACGCTCAGCGCCGACGACCTCGTCGTCCGGCTCGGCGGGGACGAGTTCGCCGTGCTCCACGGCTCCTCCGCGGCGGTGGACGTCGACGACCTGTGGGCCCGGTTGAGCTCGGCATGGGCGGAGCCGTTCGAGCTCGAAGGACGGCGCCTGTACGTCGACGGCAGTGCGGGCATCGCGATCGCGGCCCCCACCGATACCCCGGCCACCCTCCTCCGCGACGCCGACGCGGCCATGTACGAGGCGAAGGCGCAGGGTACGGGGCGTCGACGGGTGTTCGACCGCAGCACCAGCGCGCAGGGGCACCGCCTGCTCCGGTTGGAGACTGGGCTGCGCGAAGCTGTCGCCCGGGAGGAGCTGACCCTCGTCTACCAGCCGGTCCTGGACCTGGCCGACGGCCGGGCGACGGGGGTCGAGGGACTGCTGCGCTGGACGAGCGCCGAGCTGGGGATCGTGGGCCCTGACGAGTTCATCCCCGTCGCCGAGCGGTGCGGGATGATCGGGCACCTGGGCCTGTGGGTGCTCGGACGCGCCGTCGCCGACCTCGCGTCCTGGCGCAGCGAGGGTCTGGTCGACGAGGACTTCTCGGTCGCGGTCAACGTGAGCGCCTACCAGCTGACCCCTGAGCTGCCGCGGCAGGTCGCCGGCCTGCTCGAGGTCCACGGCGTGCCGACGCGGAACCTCGCCCTCGAGGTCACCGAGAGCGCGATCGTCGCGGGCGGCGAGCCCCGGGCCGTGCTCGACGCGCTGCACGCGATGGGCGTCACGCTCCTGCTCGACGACTTCGGCACCGGGCACTCCTCCCTGACCAGGCTCCGCGAGCTGCCCCTGGACGTGGTGAAGATCGACAGGTCCTTCGTGAGCGGCGTGAGCACCGCCCCAGAGGACAGGGCGCTCGTGCTGGGGGTCGTCCAGCTGGCCCACGCGCTCGGGATGAGGGTGATCGCTGAGGGCATCGAGCACCGCGAACAGCTCGAGCACCTGCGGGAGGCAGGATGCGGGGCCGGGCAGGGCTACCTGCTCGCCCGCCCCGTGCCGGGGGCGGATCTCGTCGAGGCCCTCGCGAGGGCCTCGGCAGCCTGCGCACCGTCGCCCAAGGAGCAGCCCGAGGCAGCCCGCGTGCGGACGTGACCCAGGACACCAAGGACGGACTTGCGCGCCCGGGGGTGGAACCGTAATGTTGCGTCTCGCCCCGAGCGGGAGGAACGGACAGCGAGAACTGGCCAGTCCCCGGGGAACCACGAGCAGGACGACACCAGGAGCCGCTGGCTTCTGGCAAGATCTGCGCCTGGTGCAGGACGAACTCGGGAAGTTTGACGAGGGAAGTTCGAACCGCTAAGGTAGAGAAGTTGCCTCCGGACGGGCCTTGAGGGCCTGGATGGATGCGCGTCTGTTCCTTGAGAACTCAACA
>NZ_JALPKN010000242.1 GCF_023630195.1 Actinotalea sp. C106
CCGAGGGCCGACGACGCCCCCGCCGCGCGGCGACGCCGCACGCCGACCGCCGGTGCGCTGGGCGTGGTGCTCGTGCTCGTCCTGGCCGGGGTGCTCTTCGTCGCGAACGCCCGTCTGCAGGGCGGGGAGGACGCCCGCCACGCCGCGGACCTGCCGAGTCTCGTCCAGGTCGAGCTGGACCGGGCCGACGAGCTCGCCACCGAGGTGGACGGGCTCCGGGCCGAGGTGGACGAGCTCACCGACGCCGTGACCGAGCAGAACCCCATCCGGTCGAGCGACCAGCAGATCCTGGTCGAGATCGCGGCCGGCCGCACCCCGCTGACCGGCCCTGGCATCACGGTCGAGCTGACGGACGCCCCGACCAACCGACCGCAGCCCGACTGGGTGGTCAACGACGACCTCGTCATCCACCAGCAGGACCTCCAGGCCGTGATCAACGCCTTGTGGGCCGGTGGCGCCGAGGCCATGACCCTGCAGGACCAGCGCGTCATCTCGACCACGGCCTTCCGCTGCGTGGGCAACGTGCTCCTGCTGCACGGCCGGCACTACTCGCCGCCCTACGTGGTTCAGGCGATCGGCGACCCCGAGCAGCTCGAGGAGGCCCTCTACGCCTCACGGAGCATCCAGGTCTACCTCGACTACGTCGAGAACGTCGGTCTGGGGTGGGAGGTCGAGAACCCCGAGACCGTCGAGGTCCCCGCCTTCGAGGGCAGCCTCGAGCTGCGCCACGCGAACCTGCCCGAGGGCACCGCCGTCTTCCCGCTCGAAGGGCTCGACAGCGGGACCGTCCGCGTCCCGTGACCCGGATCGAGACGACCCAGCCCGCCCGACGGGGCCAACCGGGCAGGCCGCGGGGCGCGGGCGCGGTGGGATGGGCCGTCTTCGGCGTGCTCGGAGAGGTCCTGATGACCCTCGGGGTGCTGATCGGCCTGTTCGTCGTCTGGCAGCTGTGGTGGACCGACGTCGCCGCGGGCCAGGAGCAGGCCCAGGCCGTCGCGGACCTCCGCTGGGAGGAGCCGGTCACCGCCCCCGCGCCTGTCGAGCGCACCGACGAGCCACCCGTGCTCGAGGAACCCGAGGAGCTCACGACCTTCGCGACCCTCCAGGTGCCCCGGTGGGGTGAGGACTACGTCCAGCCGATCACCCAGGGCGTCGGTCAGGACGTGCTCGACCACCTGGGCGTCGGTCACTACCCGGGCACCGCGATGCCGGGCGGGGTGGGCAACCACGCGGTCGCGGCGCACCGGGTGACCTACGGCAAGCCGTTCAACCGGGTGGCCGAGCTCGAGCTGGGGGACCCGCTCGTGGTCCGTACCGAGGGCACCTGGTACGTCTACCGGGTCACCTCGACCGAGATCGTCCTGCCCCACCAGGTCGAGGTGATCGCCCCGGTGCCGGGGGAGCCCGGTGCCGCCCCGGTGGACCGACGGATGACCCTGACCACCTGCCACCCGATGTTCTCGGCCGAGGAGCGCTTCATCGTGCACGCCGAGCTCGACCACTGGATGCCTGTCGCGGACGGTACCCCCGCGGCGCTGGACGGAGGCGCATGATGTACGGATGGTTGTGGCGCGCCCTGCCCGGCCCGACGCCGGTGCGAGCCCTGCTCGCCGTGGTCCTCGTGCTCGGGGTGGTCGCCGCCTGCTTCACCTGGGTGTTCCCCGCGATCGCCCCGCTCATGCCCTTCAACGACATCACGGTGGACTGAGATGACCCGCATCCTCGTCGTGGACAACTACGACTCCTTCGTCTACACGATCGTCGGCTACCTCGACCAGCTCGGGGCCGAGACGGTCGTGGTCCGCAACGACGCCGTGCCCTCGGCCGCCGAGCGTGCCGAGTACGACGGCGTGCTCATCTCCCCCGGGCCGGGTACCCCGCGCGGCGCGGGCAGCAGCCTCGAGGTGATCGAGGCCTGCGCCGAGTCGGGCACGCCCATGCTGGGCGTCTGCCTAGGGCACCAGGCCCTCGCCGAGGCCTTCGGGGCCACCGTGACCCACGCGACGGAGCTCATGCACGGCAAGACGAGCGCCGTCGAGCACGAGGGCGCGGGAGTGCTGGCCGGGCTCGGCACACCGTTCACCGCGACGCGCTACCACTCCCTCGCCGTGGTCGACGGGACGGTGCCCCAGGAGCTGGTCGTCACGGCCCGCACCCACACCGCCGGTGGCCCCGGGGTGATCATGGGTCTCCAGCACCGTGACCTGCCCCTGCACGGGGTGCAGTTCCACCCCGAGTCGGTGCTGACCGAGGGGGGGCACCGGCTGCTGGCCAACTGGCTCGAGCTGTGCGGCCTGGACGGGGCGGTCGCCGCCTCGGCGGGGATGGCGCCCCTGGTGCGGGAGACCGTCCACCCGTAGGCGCGGGCCGCGTGCGGTCGCGCGGCACAGTCAGCGCCCCCAGACGCAGAACGCCCCCGGCCAGGACCTCCCGGCCGGGGGCGCTTCCGTGAGGACCGTGCGGGGTCAGTCCCCTTCGCCCTCGTTGTTCCCGTTGTTGCCCTCGTTGTCCTGAGGCTCGGGCCCGCTGGAGACGTAGATCGTCACCGTGGACCCCTCGGGCACCGAGGCCCCTGCCCCGGGCTCGGTGCGGAAGACCCGGCCTTCGACGACGTCCTCGTCGAACTCCTCGACGATCGTGGCGTTGAGGCTGTTGCTCCCCATGCGGGCCTCGGCGTCCTCCAAGAGGAGGTTGTACACGTCGGGGACCTCGACCTCCTCGGGCCCGGCCTCCTCGGCGATGACGATCGAGATCGTGGCCCGCTGCTCGACGGGGCCGGGGGAGCGGCCCTGGCGGATGACGGTGCCCGTCTCCTCGTCACTCTCCTCGCGGCTGAGGTCGATCGAGAGGCTGAGGTCGCTCAGGGCAGTCCTGGCCTGGTCCTCGGTCATGCCGACCAGGTCCGGCAGGGTGACCTGCCCGGTCGAGAGGTAGATCGTGATCTGCGCGCTGGGCGCGACGCTCTCCCCCGCGGCGGGGTCCGTCCGGGTGACGCGGTCCTGCTCGATGGTGCGGTGGTTCTCGGTCTCGATGCCGATGTTCTCGAAGCCCAGCTCGGCCAGCTCGGCCCGGGCCTGGGCCTCGGTGAAGTTCTCGACGGTGGGCACCTCGACGGCGTCCGGCCCCTGGGAGATCGCGACGCGGACGGTGCTCCCGACCTCGACCGGCTCGTCGGCGCCCGGGTCGGTGCTGATGACGCGCCCTTCCTCGACCTCGGTGCTCGCCTCGGCCACGGGCTCGAACTCGAGCCCGACGTCCTCGATCTCCTCGCGAGCGAGGGCCTCCTCCATGTCGACGACGTCGGGCACGGCCACGGTCTCGGGCTCGGTCTCGCCCCCCGAGGTCAGCACGAAGATGATGCCGATGATCGCGGCGACGGCCACGGCGATGAGGACCCACAGCACCCACTTGCGCTTGGGCTTCTCCTCGTCCTCCTCGGCCTCGGGGTCGGGGTCGCCGATCGCCGGGGTGCTGCCGGTCTGCTGCCAGGGCATCACCTGCGTGGGCGAGCTCGCCGCACCCATGACCTGGGTCGCGTCCGCCGGCTGGGCACCGAGGCCCCCGGCGCCCAGCAGCCCGAGCATCGGCGCGGTGACGTTGCCCCCGCGCACGGCGGCCTCGAGGTCGGTGCGGAACTCGGCCGCGCTGCTGTAGCGGTCCTCGCGGTCCTTCGCGAGGGACTTCATGGTGATGCGGTCCAGGCTCTCGGGCACGTCCGAGGCGTAGGTGCTCGGCGGCTGGGCCTCCTCGCGGGCGTGCTGGTAGGCCACGGCCACGGGGGAGTCGCCGATGAACGGCGGCCGGCCGGTGAGCAGCTCGAAGAGCAGGCACCCGGTCGAGTACAGGTCGCTGCGCGAGTCGACCTGCTCGCCGCGGGCCTGCTCGGGGGAGAGGTACTGCGCGGT
Source organism: Actinotalea sp. C106 (assembly GCF_023630195.1). Lineage (GTDB taxonomy): Bacteria > Actinomycetota > Actinomycetes > Actinomycetales > Cellulomonadaceae > Actinotalea. The sequence goes on from NZ_JALPKN010000242.1 coordinate 3,906, forward strand.
GCCGATCACGGCCTGGGTCTGGGTCATGGTCCCGGCGGAGTCGGCCATCGCCCGGGCGATGCCGAAGTCCATGACCTTGACCGCGCCCGTGGGCGTGAGCATGACGTTCGCGGGCTTGATGTCGCGGTGCACGATGCCCGCGTGGTGGGAGTACTCGAGGGCCGAGAGCACCCCGGCGGCGATCTCGACAGCCTCCTCGATGGGCACGGCCGAGCCGTCGCGCAGGATGTCCCGCACGGTGTGGCCCTCGACGTACTCCATGACGATGAAGGGCACGTGCGCGACGCTGCCGCCGGCCTCGGTGAAGACGTCCTCACCGGTGTCGTAGACGGCGACGATCGCCGGGTGGTTGAGGCTCGCGGCGGCCTGCGCCTCGCGGCGGAACCGCGCCTGGAAGGACGGGTCGCGGGCGAGGTCGGAGCGAAGGATCTTGATCGCCACGGTGCGGCCGAGGCGGGTGTCGTGGCCGATGTGGACCTCGGCCATCCCGCCGCGCCCGATGAGCTCGCCGACCTCGTAGCGGCCGCCGAGGATCCGAGGTGCGCTGTCCACCACTACTGGTCCCTCGCTGTCGTCGTGTGAAGTGCCTGGTCACTGCCGGGGCGTGGGCCGATCATCCCACTTGTCCGCTCGGCACCGGGGGAGGTGACCATCGCGATGCTGACCGGGTCGGACCCCACCGGGGGTGGCGCAGATCGCGACGGTCCCCAGAGGGTATCGGCGAACGCCGCGCCGAGGAGCGCGAAGAGCACCATGAGGATGAGCGCGAGCAGCGGCCGGGAGATCTGCCCCCAGCGCAGCCCCGTGGTCGTGGAGGTGCGCGCTGGCCCCGGGGCGGCCGCGGCCCGACGTCGTCCCGTGGCCCGGGCGGAGGGCTCCTCGGCGTGGGGCGGGCCTGAAGTCGGAGGCCAA
>NZ_JALPKN010000243.1 GCF_023630195.1 Actinotalea sp. C106
GCGTCCTGGCCGGTCGCCGGGGCCTCGACGGCAGCGGTGCCCGCCTCGGCGGCGGGGCTCTCGACGACGGCCTCGGCCGCGGCGGTGTCCGTCTCGGTCTCGTCCGCGGCAGCAGCAGGCGCCTTGGGCTCGGTCTGGACCGCACCCTCGGTCGCGGTGGCACCCTCGGTCGCGGCGGCACCCTCGGTCGCGGTGGCACCCTCGGTCGCGGCGGCGTCCTTGCCCGTGAGCAGCTCCTGCTCCCACTCGGCGAGCGGCTCGGCGGGGGTCTCGGCGCTGCCCTCGCTGGCCGCGGACTTGCCCGAGTGACGGGCGATGAGGCCCTCGGCGGCCGCGTCGGCGATCACGCGGGTGAGCAGGGTGACGGCACGGATCGCGTCGTCGTTGCCCGGGATCTGGTAGTCGACCAGGTCGGGGTCGCAGTTGGTGTCGAGGATCGCCACGACGGGGATCCCGAGCTTGCGCGCCTCGTCGACCGCGAGGTGCTCCTTGTTCGTGTCGACGATCCACACGGCCGAGGGAACCTTGGCCATGTCACGGATGCCACCGAGGGTGCGCGAGAGCTTGTCCTTCTCGCGACGCATGATGAGGAGCTCCTTCTTGGTGAAGGCGCTGCCCGCGACGTCGTCGAAGTCGATCTCCTCGAGCTCCTTGAGACGCTGGAGCCGCTTGTTGACCGTCTGGAAGTTGGTGAGCATGCCGCCGAGCCAACGCTGGTTGACGTAAGGCATGCCGACGCGGGCGGCCTGCTCGGCCACGGGCTCCTGGGCCTGCTTCTTGGTGCCGACGAAGAGGATGGTCCCGCCGTGGGCGACGGTCTCCTTCACGAACTCGTAGGCCCGGTCGATGTACGACAGCGACTGCTGCAGGTCGACGATGTAGATGCCGTTGCGCTCGGTGAAGATGAACCGCTTCATCTTCGGGTTCCAACGACGGGTCTGGTGCCCGAAGTGGACTCCGCTCTCGAGCAGCTGGCGCATGGTCACGACGGCCATGGCACGTCCTTCCGGCGCGACCCGCGGGGTCGCGCGCACTGTGCAGGCGGGCGTCAGGTCGTCCCTGGTGCCCGCATCCGGTTGTCGACGCCGGTCGGTTGACCGGACGTCCCTGGTGCCATGCGAGGCCGACGCCGGGCCCACGAGAGGACCGGACCGCTGTCAGCACACGCCCCCGAGTCACCGGGCGGACCGGCTGGCTCTGGGATGGATGGCACGCGATGTCACCCGGCGGACCGGGCGCAACGAGCATCCTACCCGACCTGCGCCGCCCAGGCGGCCGCCCGTCCCCAGGCGCACGAGCACCCCACGCGTCCCCAGGCAGGACGGTCACCGGCCCGCGCCCCGGGCGACCGCAGAGCACCCTCCGAGCATGACGACGTCGAGAACGGGTCGGACGACGCTGACCACCGCGCTGCTCGTCGGCGCGCTCCTGGTGGCCGGGGCGCTCCCCGTGCACGGCACCTCCTGGACTCCGGTCCCCGGCGGGTCCGCAGGTGCAGCGAGGGCGAGCTCCTCAGCCTCGCCGACCTCGCCGGCGGCCGAGGCGCTCGCCTACCAGCCGCCGGTGGACGGCATGGTGCTACGCCTCTTCGACCCGCCCCCGGTCCGCTGGGCCGCCGGGCACCGTGGTGTCGACCTGGCGACGGGCCCCGGTGACGCCGTGCTGGCCCCGTCCGAGGGCGTGGTCACCTTCGCGGGGACGGTGGTCGACCGGGGAGTCCTCACCGTGACCCACCCTGACGGTCGCCGGTCGAGCTTCGAGCCTGTGGTGGCCGTGGTCGAGGTCGACCAGGTGGTCGCCGCGGGCGAGGTGATCGCGACCGTGGCACCGGACCCGGTGCACTGCGCCTCGTCGTGCGTCCACTGGGGCGTCCGCAGAGGCGAGGAGTACGTCGACCCGCTGTCGTTGCTGCCGGGGGCCGGGCCGGTGGTCCTCCTGAGATGAGGCTCATCGCGCGCCTCCTCACGCAGGCGAGACGAGCACCGCGCACGTCGTCAGGCGCGTTCGCTCTCCTGGAGGGCCGCGCGCAGCCGGAGCATGGCGGCGGTGTGCATCTGCGAGATCCGGGACTCGGTGACGCCCAGCACCCGGCCGATCTCAGCGAGGGTCATGCCCTCGTAGTAGTAGAGGACCAGGACGATCTTCTCGCGCTCGCCGAGGCGCTCGATCGCGCGGGCGAGCAGGAGCTTGGTCTCCTGGGCCTCGACCGAGCCCGCGGGGTCCACCGCGCCCGGGTCCTCGAGGGTGTCGATGAGCGACAGGGAGTCCCCGCGCTCGGCCCCGGCGCCGATGAGCTCGTCGAGGGCCGCGACGTTCACCGTGGAGAGCTGGGTGAACACGGCACGGAGCTCGCCCACCCCGATCTCGAGCCGGTTCGCGACCTCCTGCTCGGAGGGGGCACGACGCAGCTCGCCCTCGAGCTCGGCGTAGGCGCGGTCGACCGCACGGGCCTTGGTACGCACCGAGCGCGGGATCCAGTCGATCGCGCGCAGCTCGTCGATGATCGCACCCCGCACCCGGGAGCTCGCGTAGGTCTCGAACTTGACCGCGCGATCCGTCTCGTACTTCTCGATCGCGTCGATCAGGCCGAACATGCCGTACGAGACCAGGTCCGCCTGCTCGACGGTGTTCGGCAGGCCCGCACCGACGCGGGCCGCGACCATCGTGACCAGCGGGGCGTAGTGCAGGATCAACCGTTCTCGCGCGCCGCGGTCCCCGCTCTCCTTGAAGACCGCCCACAGCGAGTCGACCGTGGTGGCGTCCTCGGGGGCGCCCGCCAGGTAGGGGCGGGGGACGACGCGCCCACCGGCACGTGCGGTACCGGTGGTGTCCGGGCTCTGGGTCCGGGCCTGGGCTGACATGGACATCCCTCAGGCTCTGGGGTGGGCTTGGAGGTACGAGCTTCTCAGGCGATCGGCACTCACGTGCGTGTACCGCTGCGTGGTGGCGAGGGTCGCGTGGCCGAGCATCTCCTGCACGCTACGCAGGTCCGAGCCGCCGTGCAGGAGGTGCGTGGCCGCGGTGTGCCGCAGCGCGTGGGGAGCCACGTCCTCGACGCCGGCGGCCCGTGCGGCACGATGCACCAGCTCGCGGACCTGGCGCTGGTCGACACGCCCCCCGCGTCGGCCGAGGACCAGGGCAGGGCCCGAGGTCGCGACCACCAGGGCAGGACGCCCGCCGGTGAGCCAGCTCTCCAGGGCGCGAGCAGCCGGGACCCCGTACGGCACGACACGGTCCTTGCCACCCTTGCCCAGCACGCGCAGGAGGCGGTCGCCCTGGTCGAGGTCGTCGACGTCCGCACCCACGAGCTCTCCCACGCGAGCACCCGTCGCATAGAGGAGCTCGAGCACCGCGTGGTCGCGCAGCGCGAGCGGGTCCCCGTCGGAGGCGCGCTCTCGAGCGAGGTCCAGGAGCGTCGAGATCGCGCCGGGGTTGAGCGCCGAGGGCAGGTTCTCACCGGGCTGAGCCGTCACCAACCGAGCCGCAGGGTCCTTCGACAGGGCACCTTCGACGGTCGCCCAGGCGTAGAAGCAGCGGATCGCTGCACCACGCCGGGCGATCGTCGCGCGGCTCAGCCGCGCACCCACCATGGTCCCGAGCCACGCCCGCAGCAGGCCGAGGTCCACCTGGGCCCAGGAGGCGCCCCGGCGACGGGCGAACCCCAGCACGTGGCGGAGATCCCCGAGGTAGGCCCGGACCGTGTGCGACGAGAGTCCGCGGTCGGCCGTGAGGTGCACCTCGAAGGCCGCCACGACCTCGTCCTCGGTCATGGCGGCGGACACTGCCGCGGCCAGCTGCATGCATCTACCGTGGCCTGTCTGACCGGCTGCGACAAGGCGAGACATGCAGACTTCACCCACAACCGGCGAAGTCCACCCGCCACGCAGACCGCTTTGTCCGTATCTGTCATGATCCTCGCCGACGGCTCCCCCGGCGACGCCACCCCGGGCCGTCCCGCTCGGCGAGACCGGCGACCTCGAGATGGCCGATCTCGGCGAGGACCTCGTGCTCGCCGAGGCCCGCAGCACGCGCGAGGTGAGCGAGCTCGCCACCACGACGCAGCGGCAGCGCGTCGAGGACCAGCCGTCCCTCGGCGGTCAGGCCGTCGACCTCTCGCACCTCGTGCCCCCTGGGCTCCGGTCCCGCCGCCGGGGGCCCCACCAGCTCGATCACCTCCGCAGCGTCGGTCACGCAGGCGGCGCGGCCCTCGCGCAGGAGTCGGTGGCACCCCGCCGAGGCGGCCGAGGTCACGGGCCCTGGCACGGCCCCGACCGGACGGAGGAGCTCTGCGGCGTGCCCCGCGGTGCTGAGGGCACCGGACCGCCACGCGGCCTCGACCACCACGGTCGCGCCGCCCAGCGCCGCGATGACCCGGTTGCGCTGCAGGAACCGGCTGCGGCTCGGGACGGACCCCGGTGGTACCTCGCTCACGACCGCACCGTGCTCCACCACGGCCGCCAGGAGGCGGGCGTTGCCCGCCGGGTAGAGCCTGTCGACCCCTCCCGCGAGCACGGCAACGGTCGGGCGCCCGGTCGCGAGCGCGCCCCGATGGGCCATCGCGTCGATGCCGTAGGCCCCGCCCGAGAGGATGGTCCACCCCGCCGTCGACAACCCCGCGGCCAGCTCCCCGGTGACGTGGTCACCGTAGGCCGTGCTCGCCCGGGCCCCCACGAGGGCCACCGAGGGCTCGGTCAGCGCCTCGAGGTCGGTCCGGCCCCGCACCCACAGGCACATCGGTCCGCTCGCGCCCAGGTCTCCCGCGCGGCGTGGCCACCCCGGCCCCTCGGGCACCAGGACCGCGCCGCCGAGG
>NZ_JALPKN010000244.1 GCF_023630195.1 Actinotalea sp. C106
CCCGTGCAGGGTCATCGGCCACGCCGCGTGAGCCAGACCCGCCGCCGCGCCGGCGGCCCCCGAGCCCCGCGGACGGACCACGGTGCGCGGGTGGGCGGCGAGCAGCTCGACCTCTTCGCGACGAGCCAGGTCCCGGTAGGCCGTCACCAGGGCGACGTCCAGGTCGCCGAGGTCGGCGAGGTCCAGGGCGAGGCCCTGACCGGACGAGGCGTGCCCGGAGGCGCTCGCCGGCGGCTCGCCCTCGGCGCGGGTCGAGCCGGCGGGGCCCGAGCGGTACAGCCCGCGGATCTGGTCGACGAGCCCCAGGACGACGTCGTGCGAGGCCCCGTTGTAGCGGACGGCGACCACCGGGTTCTGCCGGGAGGGCGTGCCCGGCCCGGCCGCCCCCGCGCCGCCCCGCGTGGTCAGGTGCACCGCGAGCCGGGCGTCGAGCAGGTTGACGCTGTCGACCACGGCCGCGACCTGCTCGGGGGGCACGTGGCGGGTGGTGTGCGTCTCGCCACGGCGGCTCAGCACCGTCAGGCCCGTGCCGTCGACCACGAGCAGATGGTCGTAGAGGTGCATCGAGGGGTTCGCGTCGCGTCGCGCGATCCGCCGGGGGACCTTGAGGACCAGCTGCGCCGAGGCCAGGTCGAGGGGGTGGTCGCGGAACAGCGGCGGCACCTCGTCGGGGGTCGTGACCTGGTAGACCCAGGGGCCGAAGGCGTCGTACTCGGGACTCCTCATCGAGTGCTCCATCTCCTGACGGTACGCCCGTGGGGGCGCCCGCGGGGGCGGGGTCGCGTACCAGTTCGCGCCCGCGTGGTTCACAGAAGCCTCCAGGAGGAGGACAGTAGGGGTAATGCCCTCCAGACCTGCCGGCAAGCGCCGGTACCTCGCCACCAGTCCCTTCAACGCTGCCCGTGAGGCCGCCCAGGCCAAGATCGTGCCCATCCCGGTCGGCGCCCGTGTGTCCCACGAGCGCCACGGCATGGGCAAGGTCGTCGCCCTCGACGGCGACGAGGCCGTCATCGTCGACTTCGGCGGCGGGCAGCACCTGCGGGTCAACCTCGACAGCCCTCGCCTCGAGGTGCTCTGAGCCGCCCCCTCGCCGTCGGGCCCTGCGAGCCCTAGCGTGAGGCCATGGCACGTGCGACGACGCCGGCGGTCGAGCTCCAGGCGGACGGCAGGACGGTACGGGTCAGCAGCCCCGACCGCGTCGCCTTCCCCCAGCGCGGCCTGACCAAGCTCCAGGTGGTCGAGTACTTCCTCGCGGTGGGCGGGGGGATCCTCGGTGCGCTGCGGGACCGTCCGACCACCCTCGAGCGCTGGCCCAAGGGCGTGTTCGAGGGAGCCGTCATGGCCACCCGTGCGGACTCACGTGGCGACGCGTTCTACCAGAAGCGCCTCCCGCAGGGGGCCCCGGACTACGTCGAGACCGCACGCATCGCCTTCCCCTCGGGGCGCACAGCCGACGAGGTCAGCCCGACCGAGCTCGCCGTCGTCGGCTGGGCCGCGAACCTGGGCACGATCACGTTCCACCCGTGGCCCGTCACGCGGGCCGACGTCGAGTCGCCCGACCAGCTGCGCATCGACCTCGACCCGCAGCCGGGCACCGACTTCGACGACGCGGTGCGGGTGGCCCCCGAGGTGCGCGCCCTGCTGCACGAGCTCGACATGGAGGGCTGGTGCAAGACCTCGGGCGGGCGCGGGGTGCACATCTTCGTGCCCATCGAGCCCCGGTGGACCTTCACCCAGGCGCGGCGCGCGACGATCGCCCTGGGACGCGAGGTCGAACGACGACTGCCCGAGCTCGTCACCATGCGGTGGTGGAAGGAGGAGCGGGGGGAGAAGATCTTCGTCGACTACAACCAGATGGCCCGTGACCGCACCATCGCGTCGGCGTACTCGGTCCGCGCCAACCAGCGCGCGACCGTCTCGACCCCGGTCACCTGGGAGGAGCTCGGCGAGGTGCACCCCGACGACTTCGACGTGCTGTCGGTCCCGGCGAGGTTCGCCGAGGTCGGGGACCTCTACGCGCCGCTGGTCGCGGGGGCGCCGGGGCGGTTCTCGATCGAGCCGCTGCTCGAGATGGCCGACCGTGACGAGCGGGACCACGGGCACGAGGACCTGCCCTACCCGCCCGAGTACCCCAAGATGCCGGGCGAGCCCAAGCGCGTGCAGCCCAGCCGGGCCAAGGTCAGGGCGCCCGTGCCGGACGCCACCGAGGACTGAGCAGGAAGGCTGGGCCGTGCGCGGGACCGGTGAGAGCGGGGAGCGCCAAGCCTCTCCGCCCGGGTCCGGACATTAAGAGACCCGCTGCGCAGGGGGCAGGCAGCGGGTCTTGATTGAAGATTAACACTTCCTCGCGGTGGACGCACCCCTCGGGCGAACCCGTCGACCGCGGCACTCCCGGCTCACCCGAGGACCCAGAACACGGCCGTCAGCACGAGCACCACGACCGGCAGGAACCAGGGCTGCAGGCGCAAAGCCATGGCGTGCGCCCGGGAGGGCTGCAGCGCCGTCGGGGTGGCCAACGGTGCTACGAGGAGGTCCTCCTCGACGTCGGTGCCGTTGTGCCGGGCCTGCCACACCGCCCCCACGAGCATCAGGACGAGGCTGCCGGCCAGCACCGGCCGAGCCGGGACCGCGGCGATCACCCCGTCGAGGGCCAGCATCAGCAGGACCAGCACGCCCATGTTCGCCATCGCGACGAACCACGTCCGCACCGGGTGCTCGACCACCGTCCGGAAGAACCGCTCCACCAGCACCGAGAGGAACGCGCACTCGCCGGCGAGGAGCACCGCGGCAACCACCGCCCCGACCGTGATCTCGACGGCGCCCCCCTGGCGCGCGTCGACCATCGACCAGGTCGCGGCGAGCACCGCGACGACCTGCAGGGCCATCGGCAGGACGTCGTGCAGGCGCTGCCCGACGGGCTCGTCAGCGGTCGGCAGCTCGAGGCTGGCCGCGTACTCCACGGCGTCCCCGAAGGCCTCGCTCGCCGGGGTGCCGCTCTCGGCGCAGTGCGAGTCCGCCTCGACCAGGGCGTCGGCGATCCGCGGACCGGGGACGCCTCGCAGGCGCAGCTCGAGGATGAACGCCTCGGCCCAGGTCTCCTCGACGTGCGGGGCGAGCTCACGCTCGAGGGCGTAGCGGCGTCGATCTCGAGCCTCGTGGGTGGTCATCGTGGGACCTCCGGGGTGGTCGTGGTGGTGCTGGGGGGCGGGAGCTCGGCGGTGGTCGACGTGGGCGACGCCGCAGCGGCCGGCGGGCCGGTGACGAGGTCGGCGGTGAGCCCGGAGAAGGTCAGCCAGCGCTCGGCCTGCGAGACGAGCTCCCGCTCCCCCGTGGCCGTGAGGCTGTAGTACTTGCGCCCCGGCCCGCCCTCGCCCTGCCGCCACTCGACCGTGACGTGACCGGCGGCCTCGAGGCGACCCAGCAGCGGGTACAGGGTGCCGCCCTTCACGTGGCCGAGGCCGGCCGCCGCGAGCCGGCTCGCGATCGCGTAGCCGTAGGTCGGACCGTCCGCGAGGGCCCGCAGGACGCACAGGCCCAGGACGCCGCGGAGCCACTCCCCCGGCCAGACGACGTCCTCGCTCATACGAGTAGACAGTACGCCTATCTAGTCAGGCGCGCTACCCACTCTCGGTGCGGCCCGAGGCCGGCAGCCCGAGGCTCAGGAGGTCGGGTCTCAGTAGGCCGACGACTCCCCGTACAGCGCCGTCATGCACGGGGTCGTGTCCACGGGGGGCGCGAGCGTCGCCCCGTCGGTCACGACTCCCCCCTGGCTCGCAGCCTCGGGAGCCAGGGCGAGCGCTCGGGCTCGCCCGAGGTTCCACTCGGCGAAGCCCGAGGAGGGCTCCGGGACGGTCGCCTCGAGCAGGCAGCTCCGCCAGGGCTCCTCGAGCTCGTGCACCGCGGGCACGACGTCGGCCGAGAGCCGCTGGAGGTACCCCAGGTCCAGGCCCACGACCGTCCCGGTCCGCACCCCGACCTCGCCGACCTGCTGCGCGGCGACCTCGGCGGCGACGTTGTGCCGCAGGATCTGCGCGTCGGGGTTGATCATCGCGAGCCCGAGCGTCGCGACCGCGCCGACCTGGACCACGGCCCGCGGCAGCCACCCGCCACGCCAGCGCACCCCGGCGACGAGGACGAGCACCAGGATCACGCCGAGCACCACCTCGACGACGACCGCGAGCAGACGCAGGCGGGTCAGCCCGAAGGCGTCGACGTACAGGTCCATGCGGCGCAGGGCCGAGGCCACCACCCCCAGGGTGCCCAGGCACAGCAGCGCCAGCGCCGCCCGGGTCGCCACCCGCTCGCGGGCGGTGGTCCGCGGGGCGCGCCGCGCGGCGAGAGCCACCACGACCAGGGTGAGGGCCGTGGCCACCGCGAGCTGACCGAAGCCCTCCCGCGCGTACTGCGCGTGGGTGAGCCCCGCCGTCTCGAGCACGTGGTCGTGCCCCCCGAAGAGGGCGCCCACCTGCACGATCACGAAGGCCAGGACGAGTCCGCCGAGGGCCAGCACGGGAAGGAGCCACTCGCCGAGCCGTGCGGGGCGCGCGGACGGCAACCGTGCTTCGCGCCACGGCGGCGGAGCGAGGGCGAGGTGCGCGACGCTCGCGACCACGATGGCGACGACCGCGCCCACCACCACCCGGGCCGGCAACAGCTCGGGGGCCGAGCGCGGCAGGTAGCTCGCGAACACGCGGTCGGCGCTCGCGAACAGCAGGCCGAAGACGAGCAGCAGCGCGACCGTGACGCCGACGCTGCGCAGCATCGTCGCGACCTGGTCCC
>NZ_JALPKN010000245.1 GCF_023630195.1 Actinotalea sp. C106
GGGCGGCCGGCCTCGGCCTCCTGCTGCCGGTGGCCCTCGCGGCCTGCGGCACGACGGCGACCGGCGCCGACCCCGGCGCGGCGACGACCCGGATCGACGGCGGCACCATCGTGTACGCCCACGACCAGGAGCCGCCGTGCCTCTACGGCGGCTGGGTCCAGCAGGCCTACCTGTCCCGGCAGGTCCTCGACTCGCTCGTCTCCCAGGCCGAGGACGGCGAGATCGTGCCCTGGCTCGCGACCGGGTGGGAGGTCTCCGAGGATCAGCTGACCTGGACCTTCACCCTCGCCGAGGGCGTCACCTTCACCGACGGCACGGTCCTGGACGCCGAGGCGGTGAGCCGCAACCTCGAGTACTGGCTCGAGGAGGGTGGGAACAGCACCGTCGCGGCGTACCTGGCGCGCTACTACGCCGACAGCCGGGCCGCCGACCCGCTCACCCTGGAGATCACGCTCACCGAGCCCTACGCCCCGCTGCTCTCAGCTCTCTCCCAGGCGTACTTCGGCATCCAGTCCCCGGCCTCGCTCGAGCGCGAGGACGAGGAGATCTGCGAGGCGCCGATCGGCAGCGGGCCCTTCGTGGTCGAGGGCTGGGACCGTGGGGACGCGGTCCACTTCACCCGCAACCCCGACTACGACTGGGCCCCCGAGAACGCGCTGCACCAGGGCCCTGCTTACGTCGACGGGATCGAGTGGCGCTTCGTGCACGACCCCGTCGCGCGTTTCGGCGCCCTGGGCACGGGCGAGGCCCACGTCATCTACGACGTCCCGACGCCCCAGTGGGGGGCGGCCGAGGCCCAGTTCGACGTGCAGCAGTACATCACCCCGGGTCGCCCGGTGGCCCTGGGCCTCAACACGGTGGAAGGCCCCTTCGCCGACCGCCTGGTGCGGCAGGCCTTCGCCTTCGGCACCGACCGGGAGGCTGCGGTGACCAGCGCCTTCCACGGGGTGATCCCCTACGAGGGCAACGGGTCGATCAGCCAGAGCACACCCGGCTACGACGCCGAGGTCGCCGACGACTACCCCTACGACCTCGACCGGGCGGTGGCCCTCCTCGAGGAGGCCGGCTGGAGCGAGGTCGACGCCGAGGGGGTCCGGACCCGTGAGGGCGAGCGGCTCGAGGTGAGCATCGTCTACGGCGCCGGCTCGATCATCACCGCCGAGGGCACGACGGTGCTGCAGAACATCCAGGACCAGGCCAAGGCCGCCGGCTTCGCGGTCACCCTGGTCCCGGCCACCCGGGAGGAGCTGTTCTCGGGGAAGTACTCAGGCCCCGACACCTACGACGCCAAGCCCGGCTACTGGACCAGCCCCACCGCGGGGGTGCTGCACATCACCTTCCGTCAGCACCTCGAAGACAGCCCGAACTTCAGCAACTCGAGCTTCTACAACGACCCCGAGCTCGAGGAGATCATCGTCGAGGCGAACTCGACCCTCGACCCCGCCGAGCAGGACCGGCTCTACGGCCAGGCCCAGCAGATCATCAGCGACCAGGCCGCGAGCATCGGCCTCTACACCCAGACGACCTCGATCGCTGTCGGCCCCGAGCTCCGGGACGTGTGGCTCGAGGACTCGCAGGGCGAGCCCGTGTTCCACGACGCCCACTTCGTCGAGTGAGCGCCCCGACCACGCTCCCGGCGGAGCGCGCCGACCAGGTGCCCCCTGGCACCGGCGACACCGGCGAGGCGCCGCGGGGCCCGGGGCCTTCCGCCGCACCACGGCGTACCTCGGCCCGCGCGGTCCTGACGCGGCTGGTGAGCCGGGTGCTCGCCGCAGCACTCGTGCTGCTCGGTGCGGCCACGGTGGTGTTCGCGGTGCAGACCCTGCTGCCGGGGGACCGGGCGACCCTCCTGCTCAACCTCCAGACCGGCGAGGCGATCGAGCGCACGCCCGAGGAGCTCGCGCCGATCAACGCCCGGTTCGGCTTCGACGACCCCGTGCTGGTGCAGTACGGGACCTACGTGGGCGGCCTGCTCCGTGGCGACCTGGGGACCTCCTTCCAGCAGCACGAGCCGGTCACCCAGGTGATCGGGGACCAGATCCTGCCCACGGTCCAGCTCGCCCTCGGTGCACTCGTCCTGGCCTGGGTCCTGTCCCTGGTCACGGTCCTGGCGACCGCCGGACGACGACGCTGGGTCGCGGGGCTCGGCTCGGGGCTCGAGGCCGTCGCCGCGAGCCTGCCGCACTACTGGCTCGGGGTGATCCTGCTCGTCGTCCTGGCGGTCCAGGCCGGGTGGTTCCCGGTCATGGGCGGGACGGACCTGGCCGCCACGGTCCTGCCGGTGCTGACCCTCGCGATCCCGCTGGCCGGGTTCCTGGGGCAGGCCACGCGGGACGAGCTCGACCGCGTCCTCGAGCAGCCCTTCGTGCTCTCGGCCCGCACCCGCGGCATGGGGGACGCCGCCGTCCGGGTCCGCCACGCCCTGCGTCACGCGGTGGTCCCGGCAGTCACCCTCTCGGGCTGGGCCCTGGGCTCGCTGCTGTCCGGGGCGGTCATCGCCGAGTCGGTCTTCTCCCGGCCCGGCCTCGGCCAGGTGCTCGTGACCGCCGTCGACTCCCGGGACCTGCCCGTCGTCGGCGGGGTCGTGATCTTCGTGGCCCTCGTCTACGTGGTCGCGAACCTGCTCGTCGACCTCGCCTACACCGTCATCGACCCGAGGAGGCGACCGTGACCACTCCCGGCAGCGCGACCACCCCCAGCACCACCGGTGCCACGACCCTGACCGACAGGGCCCGCGCCGGGCTCACGGCGGCGCGACCGCCCCGGCTCGCGACGGTGCTCTCCCTCGCCGTCCTCGCCTTCGTCGCGGTCGCCGCCCTGGCCCCCGGGCTCCTCGCCCCCGGGGACCCGACGGCCATCCGGCTCGACCAGTCCCTGCAGCCCCCTTCGGCGACCCACCTGCTGGGCACCGACCAGTCCGGCCGGGACCTCTACACCCGGGTGGTCCACGGCACGCGCGAGTCCTTGACGATCGGTCTCGGGGCCACCGCCCTGGCCATGGTCCTCGCGGTGACCCTCGGCGTCGCGTCAGGGCTCGGCGGCCGGGTGACGGACCGGGTGATCGGCGGGGCCCTCGAGGTGGCGTTCGCCTTCCCGGTGATGCTGCTGGCCCTGCTGCTGGTGGCCGTGCGCGGACCGTCGAGCGCGACGCTCGTCATCGCGGTCGGGATCGGTTCGGCCCCTGGCTACGCCCGGATGGTGCGGGGGCAGGTCCTCGCGGTGCGGCGCGAGCCCTACGTCGAGGCTGCCGCTGCGCTGGGGCACCCACGCCACCGGGTGGTCCTGCAGCACGTCCTGCCCAACGCCGTCCGCCCGCTCCTCGCGATCGCGACCCTCGGCGTGGGGCAGTCGATCGTGTGGGCCTCGGGTCTGGCCTTCCTCGGCATGGGGGTCGCGCCGCCGTCGCCCGAGTGGGGCGCCCTGCTCGAGGCCGGGCGCATGTACGTCACGACCGCGTGGTGGCTCGAGGTGGTGCCCGGCCTCGCGATCGTCGCGGTCGCGGTCGCCCTGACGACCCTCGGCCGCACCCTCCAGCAACGACTCGAAGGAGCACCCTCATGACCCTCGCCCTGACCGACGCGGCCCCCGGGGCCCAGACCCTGCCTGACCGGCCCGTGACCCCGATGCTGCGGGTCGAGAACCTGCGGGTCGGCTTCGGGCGGGCAGCCGAGCGGACCGAGGTGGTCCGCGGGGTGTCCTTCGAGCTCTCGGCCGGGCGCTGCCTCGCCGTCGTCGGGGAGTCCGGCTCGGGCAAGAGCGTCACGGCCCGCACCCTGGTGGGCCTCACCGGGCGGGGATCCCACGTGCGAGCCGACCGGCTCGAGCTCGACGGGGTGGACCTCCTCCGGCTGGGCGAGCGCGCCTGGCGGCGGGTGCGTGGCCGCAGGATCGGCATGGTCCTGCAGGACGCGCTGGTCTCCCTGGACCCCTTCCGCACCGTCGGGGCCGAGATCGCCGAGCCGTTGCGCCTGCACCGGTGGGGGTCGCGGTCCGAGCGCGCGGCCCGCGTGCTCGAGGTGCTCGAGGAGGTCGGCGTCCCCGAGCCGGAGCTCCGTGCGCGGCAGAGGTCTGACGAGCTCTCGGGAGGGCTGCGCCAACGGGCCCTGATCGCCTCCGCCCTCGCGCTGGACCCCCGGCTGGTGATCGCCGACGAGCCGACCACCGCCCTCGACGTGACCGTGCAGGCCCAGGTGCTCGACCTGCTCGCCGCCTCCAAGGACCGCGGCACGGCCGTCCTGCTCATCAGCCACGACCTGTCGGTCGTCGCGCGCCTGGCCGACGAGGTCTGCGTCATGCGGGACGGCGAGGTCCTCGAGCACGGCCCGACCGAGCAGGTGCTGCGCCGGCCCGCGCACCCCTACACCCGGGCGCTGCTCGACGCCGTCCCCTCGGCGGCCACGCGAGGGGCGCGACTGGCGCCCTCGACGCTGGGCTCCCCGCTGCGCGAGACCCCCGCTCCGGCTCCGGGTGACGCCGTCGGCCGGCGGCCGGTGCTGGCGGCCACGGATCTCGTCAAGAGGTTCCGCGGCCCCGACGGCGCCGAGCGCACCGTGGTCGACGGCGTCTCCTTCGAGCTCGCCGCGGGGGAGACCCTCGGGATCGTCGGGGAGTCGGGGTCGGGCAAGACGACCACGGCGCGGATGGCCCTGGCCCTCCTCGAGCCCGACGGCGGGGAGGTGCTGCTCGACGGGGCTCCCTGGAGCGCGGCGGGCCCCGCCGAGCGCCGGCCGCGCCGCCGTCGGGTCGGCGTCGTCTACCAGGATCCGCTGAGCTCCT
>NZ_JALPKN010000246.1 GCF_023630195.1 Actinotalea sp. C106
AAGCCCGGTCCCCCTCCCCACGCGGGCAAGCCGGGGCCCGGCCGGTGCGCCGGACCGCCCGGACTGCAGCCGCACGACGGCAAGGGCAAGCACGACCGCGGCGGCAAGCACGAGGGCAAGGGCAAGGGCGACCGCCAGGGCAAGCACGACGGCGGCAAGCACCAGGGCGGGGGCAAGTATCGCCCGTCGGCGCGCTGAGTCCTCAGTCCCAGCGCTGAGCCTTCAGGCCCAGCAGTAGAGCTGCCCGGTGAGCGTCCAGCTCACCGGGCAGCTCTGTGCCGTCTGGCGGACGGGGGCGGCGCCAGGTGTTCGGGGGCGCCGTCAGGCGTCCGGGGCGACGCGGTAGCGGAGCCGGAGCTCCGCCTGGATCTGGACGTGCCGTTCGAGGAAGGTCCGCTCGTCGAGCCGCTTGCGGCGCAGCCACCCGGTGACCTCGTCGTTGCACTTGCTCGCGTTGCACGAGGCGCAGGCCGGCGCGATGTTGTCGAGGGTGTACCGCCCGCCGCGGGAGATCGGCTGCACGCAGTCGCGTTGCAGCGGCACACCGGTGGCCCCGCAGTACGCGCACCCGCCCCACGCCGTCGTCAGCGCCTCCCACTGCTCGGGGCTGAGGTCGTTCACGACGGCGGCCACCCGACGGCTGCGGCGCCGGGCGTAGCGCGCCCGACGGCTCCGGTTGACCACCATGGTCGAAGGGTAGGTGCACCTACAGGGTGATCGAGGCCAACGGGGTGATCATCGTCGCGACGGACATCTCGATGCCGGCGATCTCCTCCGGGGTCAGCGCCTGCCCCTCGGCTCAGGCGAACCTCGGCTCAGGCGAACCTGGGCTCAGCCCGGCGTCACGAGTCCCGACTCGTAGGCCGCAACCACGAGCTGCACCCGGTCGCGGCAGCGCGTCTTCCGCAGCGCCTCCGAGACGTGAGACTTCACGGTCGGTTCACCGAGGTAGAGCTCGGCGGCGATCTCCGCGTTGGACAGTCCACGGGCGACGGCGAGCACGACCTCGCGCTCGCGAGCAGTCAGCTCGTCGATGCCCGGGACCGCAGTCGGTGTCCCCCGGCGAGCTGCGACGTCAGCCACGAGCCGCCGGGTGACCTGCGGCCCGAGCAGCATCGACCCGTCGGCCACGAGCCGCACCGCCTCGACGAGCCGCTCGGCGGGCACGTCCTTGAGCAGGAAGCCGCTGGCCCCGGCACGTAGTGCGTCGTAAACGTACTCGTCGATGTCGAAGGTGGTGAGGATGAGGACCCGGGTCGTCCCATCTGTCGCGACGATGCGCCTGGTGGCACCGATCCCGTCGAGCCGTGGCATGCGCACATCCA
The DNA here is from genome assembly GCF_023630195.1 of Actinotalea sp. C106. Taxonomy (GTDB): domain Bacteria; phylum Actinomycetota; class Actinomycetes; order Actinomycetales; family Cellulomonadaceae; genus Actinotalea. The sequence continues at coordinate 1,326 of NZ_JALPKN010000246.1, forward strand.
CCACTGCGACGTCCGGGGACGTGGCGGCGACCAGGCTGACCAGCTCCTCGCCGTCCGCGGCCTGACCGATCACCTCGAGCCCCTCGGCGGCGCCGATCATCGCGGCCAGGCCGTGGCGGACGACGGGCTGGTCGTCCGCCACCACCACAGTGGTCACGACTCGTCCACCGGGAGCTCGACCTCCAGCACGAACGTCCCGTTGGACCGTCCTGCGTGCAGGGTCCCGCCGAGCGCTTCCACCCGCTCGCGCATGCCGAGCAAGCCTCGGCCCGGCGGCCCGTCCTGGCCGCTGAGGTTCGTCATCGTGAGACCGACGCGCCCGTCGGGTCTGCGCCACTCGAGCCGCACCGACGCCTCGGGAGCGTGCCGTCGGGCGTTGCTGAGGCCCTCCTGCACGGCCCGGTAGAGGACATATCCCGGTGCGGCCGGCACATCGCCCGCCGCGCCGACGACCTCGACGACCTGCCCCGCCGACCGGGCGTCGGAGACGAGTGCGCCGAGCTCGGTCACGCCGGGCTGGGGTGCACGCTCGGCCGCCGCACCCTCGGCGCGCTGCAGCACCGTGAGGACCTGTCGCAGCTCGCCGAGGGCGGCACGCGCGTCCTGCGCGATCGCGGCGAGCACCGTTCGCGCCTCGGGGTCGAGGGTCGGGTGCTGGAACGGAGCGCTCTCCGCGCGCACAGCGACCAGGGAGACGTGGTGGGCGACGACGTCGTGCAGGTCGCGGGCCAGTCGGGCGCGCTCAGCGGCCGTCGACTCGACCGTCATCGCACGATGCTCGGAGCGCTCGGCAGCAGCTCTGGCTTCGCGCGCACGGCGTGCCCCGCCGACGGCCCAGCTGACGCCGACCACGGCAAGGATCGCCACGACGTAGGCGACGAGCACGGGCCCGACCCGGGAGTCCAGGCCCAGCCAGGACGTGGCGCTGGCCCCCGCCGGGGTCTGGCGGCCCGAGGTGACCGGGCCGATGGGCAGGAGCGCGTGGACCGTGCTCGTGCTGTAGACCAGCGCGACACCGACAGCCGCGACGGTGGGCACCAGGGCACGCCTGAGGCCGTCCAGGGCCGCGATCGACGCGATCGACACCAGCGCGGCGAACCAGCCCCAGACGAACCAGCCAGTCCACGGCAGCAGCAGGAACGGTGCCAGCGGCAGGAGAGCCGCCCACCAGGGTCGCCACCGCGCCAGCAGGATCCCGCCCACGGAGGCCACACCGGCCACACCCACGAGTGCCGCGGCCCCGGGAAGCTGCCCCGCATACCCCTCGGGCGAGACAGGAAGGACGTACCCAGGCGACGTGATCCACAGGAGTCCACCGACCACGACCGCATGGATCGTCGGTGCCATCCACCGGCGCCACCGCTCCGGCCCCCTGATCGGAGCGGTAGCGCCGGACGGCTCCTTCTTGAGCAATGTCGCCATGCATTCGATCTTGTCCCGCGACGAAGGCCCGCGCCAGGGCCGCCCGACGGAGCAGACCTCCGCCTTGAGGCGGAGACGATGACGCCTCGGTGGTCGAGACGACGACGAGCCACCCCGAGGCGGGGAAGGCCGCGACCTCGGCCCGCGGGTTCGCCGGCCGTCAGCCGGTGCGAGGAGCGCGAGCGCGAGCTCCGCGTCAGGTGAGGCCGTGTCGGTGGGCGAAGACGACCACCTGAACCCGGTCGCGGAGGCCCAGCTTGCGGAGCACCGCACCGACGTGGGTCTTGATCGTGGACTCGGCGAGGAAGAACTCCTGGGCCATCTCGGCGTTGGACAGGCCGCGCGCCACCGCGACGAGGACGTCGCGTTCCTTCTCCGTGAGCCGCTGGTAGCTGCGGGGGAGCTCGTCACGGGGGGCGCGGTGGTTGTCGAGCAGCGCGATGAGGTCGTGGGGGGCCAGGACGGCGTTGCCGGCGTGCACCGTGCGGATGGCGTCGGCCAGCTGGACGGGCGTGGTGGTCTTCAGCAGGAAGCCGCTGGCCCCGTGGCGGATGGCCGTGGCCGCGCGGTCGTCGAGGTCGAAGGTGGTCAGCACCACGACCCGGAGCGGGGCGGTCCTCCCCGCGACCAGGTCCGGTGCCAGCAACCGCCGGGTGGCCTCCACGCCGTCGACCACCGGCATCTGCAGGTCCATCAGGACGACGTCGGGGTGCAGCTCGGCAGCCATCCGGACGGCCTGGTGCCCGTCGGCTGCCGTCCCGACGACGTGCATACCGGGCTGCGCGTCGACGATGACGCGCACGCCCTCGCGGAAGAGCTCCTGGTCGTCGACGAGCAGCACCTTGATCGACGACGGGGCGTCCGACGGGATGCTGCCTGCTTCCCCGGTCACTCGTGGACCGGCAGGTGAGCAGTGGTGGTCCACGTGGTGGTGCTGGCTGCGACGTCCAGCCGACCGCCGATCGAGGCCAGACGTCTCCGCATCCCCGGCAGCCCTTGGCCGCTGCCGGGCGCCGGTTCCGGAGGAGCAGGATCCGTCTGCTCCGGGGACGGACGGTGGTTCGTGACAGCCAGCTGCAGCTCGTCGCCCCAGGCCCGGTCCACCTGGAGGGGGGCGCCTGGGCGTCCGTGCCGCAGCGCGTTGGTCAGCATCTCCTGCAGGACCCGGTAGGCGACGTCGGCCACGTCCGGGGCCATCGCTCGGGGCCGGCCGGTCTCAGCCAGCACCACCGGGTGCCCACTGCGCCTGGCACCGGCGAGCAGGTCGTCCAGATCGCCGGCCTGTGCCGTGCCCGGTCCGGTCGCGGGGTCGTGCACGACGCGCAGGACGTCGCGCACGTCCACCAGGGACGCCCGGGCAGAGGTCGCGATGACCGACAAGGTGCGCTTGAGCCGCGCCGGGTCGTCGTCGGGCAGGTACTGGCCGGACTCCGCCTGGGCGAGGATCACCGCGAGAGAGTGGCCCACCACGTCGTGCACGTCGGCGGCCAGCTGCGCCTGCTGGCTGCGCAGCAGCGCGACCTCGGCGGTCTCGGCCTCTCGTGCCGCCGCGGCCCGGGCCATCTCCTGGGAGCGGCGCGCGCGCTGCAAGCTGCGCACGATGACGCCGGCCCCCCAGGGCAGGCCGATGACCAGCAGCCCGGTGGTGGCCAGCAGCACCGTCGTCACCCCGACGGCATCGACCTCGAGGGCGTGAACCACCTGACCGAGAGGGACCGCGACCTGACTCACGGTGCCGGTGGCCGCGGGCAGGTAGAGCCCCGAGTGCAGGACCCCGAGCCCGGCCAGGACGGCCAGCGGGAGGGAGAGGCCGCCAGCCACCACGACGGCGTGCCGGCCCCAGCGCGCCGTCCCGTACGCGACCAGGGCCACCGACGCCTGGGTGAGCAGGGGCGGCACGTCCCCGGCCACCTGCGCCATGAGCGTCACCCAGGCCACGGCCAGCGCGGCGGTCGGCGCCCGTCGCCACAGGCC
>NZ_JALPKN010000247.1 GCF_023630195.1 Actinotalea sp. C106
CGGCACCCGGGAGCGCATGCTCGCGCGGGTGCGCCGGGCCGCGGCGACGGGCAGCCGCAGGGCCGCGCGCTTGATCGCGGGGAGGTCGGCGCTCAGGTCGATCGCGACGACGGTCCGCACCGCGGTGCGAGGGAGGGCCTCGAGCACGGGGGCCACGGCCTTCTCCCAGCACAGGGCGACGACAGCTCCGCTGTCCGCGAGCTGGTGAGCCAGCTCGTCGCTGGTGTAGGTCGGGTTGTGCTCGACGACGACGGCGCCCAGGCGCAGCACCGCGTAGAAGGCCACGACGTGGGTCGCCGAGTTCGGCAGGACCAGGGCAACCCTGTCCCCGGGGCGGACGCCGAGGGAGTGCAGGGCGCCCGCGGCCCGGTCGACCCTGCGCTGCAGGGCGCCGTAGGTCGTCACCGCGCCCATGAAGTCCGTCGCCACGCGGCTCGGGTGCTCGGCAGCGGCGTGCGCGAGGGCCGCCGTCACCGGGGCGTCGGGCAGCGGGAGGTCAGGGGGGACCCCGTCGGCGTAGGAGGAGATCCACGGACGGTCGTCGGAGGTGCTCACGGGACCAGCCTAGGTTACGGCGACGTAGGTTACGCAGTCGTAGGTCCGCGTCCCTGATCCAGTCCCGGCTCGGTCACAGGTCGCTCGAGCGCTCGGCCCACAGGTTGACCCCGGCGTCGATCGCGTGCTCGTCGATCGCGGCGAGCTCCTCGGCGTCCAGGGCGGGGTGGTCGAGGGCGGCGAGGTTCTCGTCGAGCTGCTCGGGGCTGCTGGCCCCCAGGAGGACGGAGGTGACCCGGGGATCGCGCAGTGCCCACGTGAGCGCCATCTGCGCGAGGCTCTGTCCTCGTCGTCGTGCGATCTCGTCCAGGGCTCGGACGTGGTCGAGGGTGTCCTCGCGCAGGAAGGCCGAGGGCAGCGAACCCTCGCGAGCGGCCCGTGACCCGGCGGGAACCCCGCCCAGGTACTTCCCGGTGAGCATCCCCTGGGCCAGCGGCGAGAAGACCACCGCACCGAGCCCCGCCTCGCCGAGCACGTCGAGCAGACAGGCCCCGTCGGCCTCGGCCGAGGGCTCCTCGATCCACCGGTTGAGCATCGAGTACGACGGCTGGTGCACCAGCAGGCGCAGCCCGATCTGATCGGCGACCGCCAGGGCCTCACGGGTCCGGCTGGCACTGTAGGAGGAGATCCCGGCGTACAGGGCCCGACCGGACTCGACGGCGGTCAGCAACGCGCCGAGGGTCTCCTCGAGGGGCGTGGTCGGGTCGAACCGGTGGCTGTAGAAGATGTCGACCGTGTCGAGCCCCAGACGCCGCAGCGACTGGTCGAGCGAGGCGAGCAGGTACTTTCTCGAGCCGTGCTCCCCGTAGGGTCCGGGCCACATCCGGTAGCCGGCCTTGGTCGAGATGACGAGCTCGTCGCGCAGGCCACGCAGGTCCGCGGCGAGCAGGCGGCCCAGGTTCTCCTCGGCGGAGCCTGGAGGCGGCCCGTAGTTGTTGGCGAGGTCGAGGTGGGTCACGCCACGGTCGATCGCGCGCAGGACGATGGCCCGTTGGGTGACGAACGGGTCCGCCGCTCCGAAGTTCTGCCAGAGGCCGAGCGAGACCGCCGGGAGGTCCAGGCCCGAGCGACCCGCCCGGCGGTAGGTCATGGTGTCGTAGCGGCAAGGGTCCGGGCGGTGAGGCTGCATGCTCCCGACGGTAGCGTCGCGAATGCCCTGGCGTCCTGGGCGGTCAGGGGCCACCCTGGGGTCGACGGTCGCGCCCGGCGCCCGCGGAGCAGGAGGTCGCGAGATGACGCAGCCCGATCAGCAGGACCAGGACGAGGCCCAGGGGCCCCCGGACGCCAAGGCGCGGTTCCGCGAGGCCCTGGACCGCAAGCGGGACCAGCAGCACCGGTCGGCGGACGGTCGCCGGAACACCGGCAGCGTGCACGGCTCGGAGACGACCGGACCGGCCCAGCGCACCTTCCGGCGCAAGACCGGCTGAGAACCCGGGGCCGGCGCGGACGGCCGCACGCGGCCTCTGACCCCGGGGCACAGCCTCAGGCGCCCCGGGGTCAGGAGAGCAGGCGCAGCCGGATCGTCTGGTCCATGGTCTCGAGCTCTTCGCACAGCTCGAGGGCAAGGCCGGAGCCGACGTCGGTCACCACGTAGCCGAGGTCGCCCCGGGTGGCCAGGAGCTGGGCGTCGATGTTGACGTCGTGCTCGGCCAGGGTGCGGTTGATCCCGGCGAGCACCCCCGGGGTGTTGCGGTGCAGGTGGACGAGGCGGTGGGCTCCGGTCCGGGCGTCCAGCGCGAGGTTCGGCAGGTTCACGCTGAGCATCGTCGAACCGTGCGCGAGGTAGTCGCGGAGCTTGTTCGAGACGAACTGCCCGATCGCCTCCTGGGCCTCCTCGGTCGAGCCGCCGACGTGCGGGGTCAGGATGACGTTGGGCAGGCCGCGCAGGTCGGACTCGAACGGATCGCCGCGACGCTTGGGCTCCTCGGGGAACACGTCGACGGCCGCCCCGGCGATCCGACCCGTGAGGATCTCGTCCCGCAGCGCGGCGTAGTCCACGACGAACCCGCGGGACAGGTTGAGGAACACCGAGCCCGGCCGCATGCGCCCGAACTGGCGGGCCCCGAAGAGGCCCGCGTTGCCCCCGCGCCCGTCGACGTGCAGGGTCACCACGTCGGCGACCTCGAGGAGCTCGTCGAGGCTCTCGAGCCGGCGAGCGTTGCCGAGGGAGAGCTTCTCGGCCGAGTCGTAGAAGACCACCGACATGCCCAGCGCCTCGGCGAGGACCGACAGCTGGGTGCCGATGTTCCCGTAGCCGACGATGCCTAGGGTCCGGCCGCGGACCTCGTGCGCGCCGTCGGCCGACTTGTCCCAGATCCCGGCGTGCAGGGCACGGTCCCGCTCGGTCAGGCGCCGGGTCAGGGCGATGATCTCCGCGAGGGTCAGCTCGACCACCGACCGCGTGTTGGAGAAGGGCGCGTTGAAGGCCGCGACCCCACGGACGGCCGCCGCGCCGAGGTCGATCTGGTTCGTGCCGATGCAGTAGGCGCCGATCGCGACGAGGTCTGGCGCGTTCTCGAGCACGCGCTCGGTGACCTGCGTCTTGGAGCGGATGCCGAGGAGCTGGACCCCCTGGAGAGCGGCGATGAGCTCGTCCTCGTCGAGGGCCCCGCCTCGGGTCGCGACGTCGATCCCGTCGGCCCCCAGGATCGAGGTGGCCAGGGGATGCAGGTTCTCCAGCAGCAGGGCTCGCACGCGCCTATCGTGGCCCTCCGGGCGCTGGGTGCCAAAATGCGCCCGACAGGCGGGACGTCGCGGCCCCGTTGGGCCGTCCGGGTGCTCGTGGGCCCGCCACGGGGTCTCAGGGACCGTCCGGCGGGCCGCCGGACGGGTCGCCTGCCATGATCCAGAGGTGGACGTCATCTCCCGACGCGAGCACCGTCGCTCGCGTCGCCTGCTCAGGCAGATGGACCGCGCTGCCGGTCGTCGCCGTCGCGCCCGTGCCCGCCTGGTGCTGAGCGGGCTCGTCACGGTCGTCGTCGTGGTCCTCGCGGCGGCGCACCTGACCGGGACCGACCTCGTCGACCTGATCCGGCCTCGCGCGTACGTCGAGGTCGACGGGCGGGCCGTGGCGGTCCCGCGGCCCGTGCCCGCCGAGGGGCGGCTGCTGCCCGAGGTCGCCGTGACCACGGAAGGCTCCCACGCCTTCCTCCACGTCGACGACGAGGGCGAGCCGGTCGGCTACGACCCGTGCCGCCCGGTCGAGTACGTGGTCCGGACCGACGGGGCTCCGAGGTCCGGACCTGCCCTGATCGAGGAGGCGGTGTCCGTCCTGTCCCTGGCCAGCGGGCTCGAGATCGTCGACGCCGGGACCACCGACGAGGCCCCGGTCATGGACCGGCCGCTCATCCAGCCTGAGCGCTACGGCGAGGCGTGGGCGCCCGTGCTCATCGCCTGGTCCGACGACTCCGAGCTGCCCGAGCTCGAGGGGCAGGTCGCCGGGGTCGGCGGCTCGGCGGCCGTCCCCGGGGTCGACGGAAGCGGGCGGTGGCTCGCTGCGGGACGGGTCGCGCTCGACGGCCCCGACATCGAGGGCCTCCTCGCGCGGACCGGCGGACACGCCGAGGCACGGGCGATCGTCGTCCACGAGCTCGCGCACGTCCTGGGCCTGGACCACGTGGACGACCCGACCGAGCTCATGCACCCGATCACCTCGGCGCGCACGGACCTGGGGCCTGGGGACCTCCAGGGTCTCGCCCTCCTCGGCCAGGTCGAGTGCCAGCCCTGACCAGGGAACGTCTCAGAACCCGGCAGGCAGCTCCCGCGAGGTGAGGACGCGCAGGGCCTGGGTGGGCCGGGTCATCGCGACGTAGAGGTCGCCGGGGGAGCTCTCGAGCACCAGGGCCGGCTCGACCAGGAGGACGACGTCGAACTCGAGCCCCTTGGCCTCCCGGGGGGTCAGGACCGCGAGCCGGGCGTCGAGCGGAGAACCCTGGCCGGGGGGCAGCAGGTCGGGGGCGACCGGGCTCGCGGCGAGGGCAGCGCGGAGCGCGCCCACCAGCGTGGGCGGGGCGACGACCGCGACGCGACCCGCCTCCGGGTCGTTCGTGGTCCCGACGGTGGCGAGGGCTCGTCGGGCGGCGGCCACGACGGCGGCCTCGAGCTCCTCGGCGGTGACCCGCTCGACCTCGAGGGCCCCGGGGACGGCCC
>NZ_JALPKN010000248.1 GCF_023630195.1 Actinotalea sp. C106
GGGGAGGCCGAGGCCGCGCTGCCGCGGCGGGGTGCCGGACCGGACGCGGGCTTCCCGCCCGAGCCCGTCGGCCAGGTGCGCGTCCGGCTGCTCACCGAGCACACCCTGGCCGACCTGCGCGGCCCCGCGGCCTGCGAGGTGCTCACCCCCGAGGAGGTCGCGGCGGTGGTCGCGAAGGCGGGGCCCGACCCGCTCGTCTCGGCGGGGGCCGACGCCGAGGAGGTCGTCGTCGAGAACCTGCGTCGACGGCGCACCGCGGTGGGCCGGCTGCTGATGGACCAGACGGTGGTGAGCGGCATCGGCAACATCTACCGGGCGGAGATGCTCTTCCGGGCGGGCCTCGACCCGCACACCCCCGGACGGGACCTCCCGGCTGAGGTCGTCCGCGGGCTCTGGCAGGACTGGGTGGGTCTGCTCGGAGAGGGCGTGCGCACCGGGGTGATGGTCACGCGCGCCGACCTCGACGAGGAGCAGCGGGAGCTGGCGCTCACCGAGCCCGGGCTGCGGCACGCGGTCTACGGGCGGGCCGGTGAGCCGTGCCTGGTGTGCAGCCGGCCCGTGGTCCTCGAGGAGATGGCCGGCCGCAAGCTGTACTGGTGCTCGACCTGCCAGGTGTGAGTTCACCGAGAGTTCACGCGGCTGGCTTGGTCCTGGCATCGATCAGTGTCAATATCGATACGTGTCGAACCCACCACCTCCGCTGACCACGTCGGACCGCGGACCCGCGCAAACCGCTGCCCCCCGGCTCTCCGCCCTCGACCGGGGCCTGCCGCTGTGGATCGGCGTCGCGATGGTCCTCGGGCTCGGGCTCGGCCGGTTCGTCCCGGCCCTCGGTGACGTCCTCGAGGCCATGGAGGTCGGCGGCATCTCGCTGCCCATCGCCGTCGGGCTGCTCGTGATGATGTACCCGGTGCTCGCCAAGGTCCGGTACGACCGGCTCGGGGCCGTCACGGCCGACCGTCCGCTGCTCCTCTCCTCCCTCGTGCTCAACTGGGTGCTCGGCCCCGCGCTGATGTTCGTGCTGGCCTGGACCTTCCTGCCGGACCTGCCCGAGTTCCGCACCGGCCTGATCATCGTGGGCCTGGCCCGCTGCATCGCGATGGTCGTCATCTGGAACGACCTCGCCTGCGGGGACCGCGAGGCCGCCGCCGTGCTGGTCGCCATCAACTCGACCTTCCAGGTGTTCGCGTTCGCCGGCCTCGGCTGGTTCTACCTGACCGTGCTGCCCGGCTGGCTCGGCCTGGACACGGCCGGCCTGGACGTCAGCATCGGGCAGATCGCCGTCAACGTGCTGATCTTCCTGGGCATCCCGTTGGCCGCAGGGTTCGCGTCGCGCTGGATCGGTGAGCGTGCTCGGGGCCGCGAGTGGTACGAGGAGCGCTTCGTCCCGGTGATCTCCCCCTGGGCCCTGTACGGCCTGCTCTTCACGATCGTGCTGCTCTTCGCCCTGCAGGGCGACCAGATCGCCGCCCGCCCCTTCGACGTCGTCCGCATCGCCCTGCCGCTGCTCGTGTACTTCGCGGTCATGTGGGGGATGGGCTTCCTCGCGGGCCGGGTGCTGCGACTGGGCTACGCCCGCTCGACGACGCTGGCCTTCACCGCGGCCGGCAACAACTTCGAGCTCGCCATCGCCGTGGCCATCGGCACCTTCGGCGCGGCCTCGGGCGAGGCCCTCGCGGGGGTCGTCGGCCCGCTCATCGAGGTGCCCGTGCTGGTCGGCCTGGTCTACGTGAGCCTGGCCATCGCCCGGCGCTGGTACCAGCACGACCCGACAGCCGCCCAGGCCTCGGGGGCCGTCCGCACCTCGGAGGGACGCTCATGAGCCTCACCGCACCGCCCCAGGACCCGTCATCGACCGCCGAGGGGGTGCCGTCCGAGGAGCCGTGCGCCCCGGCCGCCGCCCACGCGATGGGGGCCGAGCCCGCCCGGCAGGTCGCCGCGACCCTCAAGGCCCTCGCCGACCCGCTGCGCCTGCGGATGCTCTCGCTGATCAGCGCGAGCCCGCAGGGCGAGGCCTGCGTGTGCGACCTCGCCACCGTCGGCGAGGTCAGCCAGCCCACCGTCTCGCACCACCTCAAGGTGCTCAAGGACGTCGGGGTCCTGGCCGCCGAGCGCCGTGGCAGCTGGGTCTACTACAGGGTGACCCCGGCGGCGCAGACAGCCGTCCGCAGCCTGCTGGACTCCTTCGCCCCCGCGGCCGCCGAGCGCGGCGCCGCCGTCACGGCCGAGACGTCCGCCGGCTCCGACGGCCTGCAGCACGAGCGGGCGCTCGAGCGGATCACCGAGCGCCTCGTGCTGCGCTTCGACGGGCTCGGGGCCGACGTCGTCACCCGGACGGTCCACGAGTCGTACGCGGCCCTGGTCCGCAGCGCCAGGGTCGCGCAGCACGTCCCGGTGCTCGCCGAGCGCTTCGCGCGCCAGCGCCTCGAGGATCTCGCGCGCGCCGGGTCCCCGAGCACCTCGCGCGAGCGGCCCCAGGTGCTCTTCGTCTGCGTGGCCAACGCGGGACGCTCCCAGCTCGCCGCTGCCCTGCTCGCGCGGTACGCCGGGGACGCCGTCGTCGTGCGCTCGGCGGGGTCGGCCCCCGCGGCCGAGGTGCACGGGACCGTCCAGCCGGTGCTCGCTCAGATCCTCGACGGGGTCGGCGGCTCACCGGACGTGGAGGTCGAGGCCCCGTTCCCCAAGCCCCTGACCTACGACGCGGTCCGCGCGGCCGACGTCGTGGTCACCATGGGGTGCGGGGACACCTGCCCCGTGCTGCCCGGCATCCGCTACGAGGACTGGGCCGTGGGTGACCCGGCCCTCGCCTCCCCCGAGGGGGTGCACGCGATCCGCGACGAGATCGACCGCCGCGTGCGCGCCCTCCTCGCCGACCTGCTCCCCGACCTGCACCTACCTGAGGAGACCTCATGACCGAGAGCACCGCCACCCACCCGACCACCCCCACGCCCGACGGCGACGCGACGGCGGGCGGCCGTCCCAGCGCGCTCTTCGTCTGCGTGCACAACGCGGGTCGCTCGCAGATGGCCGCCGGGTTCCTGCGGCACCTCTCGGGCGGGGCGGTCGAGGTGCGCTCGGCCGGCTCGATGCCCGCCGACCAGATCAACCCCGTCGCGGTCGAGGCCATGCTCGAGGTCGGCATCGACATCCGGGCCGAGAGCCCCAAGGTCCTCACCACCGAGGCGGTCCAGGCCTCCGACGCCGTGATCACCATGGGCTGCGGCGACGTCTGCCCGGTCTTCCCCGGCAAGCGCTACGAGGACTGGGCCCTGGCCGACCCGGCCGGGCAGGGCATCGACTCGGTCCGCCCCATCCGGGACGAGATCCGCGGTCGCGTCCTCGACCTGCTCGCCCAGCTGGGCGTCGAGCCGGTGGGTGCGACCACCACCTGAGGGGTCAGGCCGAGGCGGGCGCGCGGGGCCGGAGCCTGGCAGGCTGGGGCCCATGGATCTGCGCATCTTCACCGAGCCCCAGCAGGGCGCCAGCTACCTCGACCTCCTCCGCGTGGCCCAGGCCACCGAGACCCTGGGGTACGACGCGTTCTTCCGCTCCGACCACTACCTGGTGATGGGCGACGGGGACGGGCTGCCCGGCCCCACCGACGCCTGGACCACCCTCGCGGGCCTCGCCCGTGAGACCTCGACCGTCCGCCTCGGCACCCTGGTCACCTCGGCGACCTTCCGGCACCCCGGGGTGCTCGCCATCCAGGTCGCCCAGGTCGACGAGATGTCCGGCGGGCGGGTCGAGCTCGGGCTCGGCGCCGGCTGGTACGGCGCCGAGCACGCTGCCTACGGCATCCCCTTCCCGGACAAGCGCTTCGGTCTGCTGACCGAGCAGCTCGAGGTCATCACGGGCCTGTGGGGCACCCCGGTGGGGGAGCGCTACGACTTCAGCGGCAGCCACTACACGCTGACCGACTCCCCGGCCCTGCCCAAGCCCGTCCAGCAGAGCTCGCTGCTGCCCGGTGCTGCAGGGGTCCCGGTGATCGTCGGGGGCAACGGACCGCGCCGCACCCCGGCCCTGGCCGCCCGCTACGCGACCGAGTACAACACCTCCTTCCCCGAGATCGCCGACATCCCCGAGCGGTTCTCCCGCGTGCGGGCAGCGTGCGAGGCCGTGGGCCGCCCGGCCGACGAGCTGGTCTACTCCGCGGCCCTGGTCATGTGCGTCGGGTCCGACGAGGCCGAGCTGGCCCGCCGCGCGGCCGCGATCGGTCGCGAGCCCGATGAGCTGCGCGAGCACGGGGTCGCCGGCACGGTGAGCGAGGTCGTGGACCGGATCGGCGCCCTCGCCGAGATGGGCGTCGAGCGCCTGTACCTGCAGGTCCTGGACCTGAGCGACCTCGACCACCTCGACCTGGTGGCCCGCGAGGTCAAGCCCCGGCTGGGCTGAGCCCTCGCGGACGGTGGGCCGTGCGCACCAGGAGTGCCACGGCCCACCCGGTGAGCAGCACGAGCAGCAGGTTCCGCACCGCCAGGATCCCGGTGACCGTCCCGTCCCCGGTGAGCAGACCCGCGTAGCCCCACGGGAAGACGAGCTGCGTGAGCGCCGCGGCCCCCAGGGCGAGGCCCGCGCAGGTCGTGACCGCGCGCGACGGCCGCGGGGCGACCGCCAGCAGGAGCGCGACGGGCGCCGCGAGCCAGGCGAGGAGCTGGGGGGAGCCCACCTTGTTCGCCACGACGAGGACGCACACCA
>NZ_JALPKN010000249.1 GCF_023630195.1 Actinotalea sp. C106
CGCCGCTGCCCCCGCGACGCCGTCGTAGGCCACGACGGGCCTGCCGGGCCGCACACCGAGGCGGTGCAGCGTGGCGGCGAGCACCTCGGGGGTGGGCAGCGGGTGGCGCCCGCCCTCGCCGGGCTCGGCAGCCAGATCGGCGTCGAGGTCGCAGAAGACCGCGCCGTGCAGGTGACCGTGGAGGTAGCCGTCGTGGTCCGCGCCCTGGAGGGTCCAACGGACGTCGAGGAGGAGCGGCCGCTCCCCCGCGGCGAGCTCGGCCGCGAGGGTCTCGGCGGAGATCAGGGCGCCAGGGACGCCGCGGGCGTGGTCAGGGGACTCGCTGCTCGCCATGGCCCCACTCTGGCACCGCTCAGCTCGCGGGGAGCGCAGCCTCGATGACCTCGACCACCTGGGGGGCGTCCGGCTCGGTGGTCGAGCGGTAGCGGTGCAGGTCGCCGTCGGGCGTGAGGAGGAACTTCTCGAAGTTCCAGCGCACCTTGCCCTTGGTCCCGTCGACCGCTGGCGTGCTCGTCAGGGTCTGGAACAGCGGGTGGGCCGAGCGGCCGTTGAGCTTGACCTTCTCGAACATCGGGAAGGTCACCCCGTAGGTCGTCGAGCAGTACTCCGCGATGGCCTCGGTGCTGCCGAGCTCCTGGAGGAACTGGTTGCTCGGGAAGCCGAGCACCGCCAGCCCGCGGTCGGCGTAGCGCTGGTGCAGCTGCTCGAGGCCGGCGTACTGGGTGGCGAAGCCGCAGCGGGAGGCCACGTTGACCACGAGGCGAACCTGGCCGGCCCAGTCGCCGAAGCTCGTGGTGCGGCCGTCGAGGGTGGTCAGGGCGATGTCGTCGAGGTCCATGGAGGCGCAACGTCGGGTGGGGGCCGGACGTTCCCGGCCCCCGTCGTCGAGGACGCCGTCGGCTCCCCGCGGCCGGCTCGGTCGCCTGGCTCACCGCGCCTGGGCGAACAGCGGGACCTGCGCCCCCGTCACGAAGGCGGCGGCGACGAGCACCAGGGTCACCACCAGGAGCACGACGTCGGCCGCCCCCACCCGCAGGTAGGCCAGGCGCAGGTCCCGCCCGAGCCGGCTCTCCCCCGCGAAGGTGAAGCCCCGGGTCTCGAGGGCCTCGACCGTGGTGCGGGTGCGCTTCGCGGTGTTGAGCATCATCGGGTAGAAGGCCTGGACCAGGGTGGTCGAGAGCCGCACCACGGCCCGCCAGCCGAGGATCCCGCGTCGCTCGAGGGGGGCCGAGCGCAGCCGGAAGCCGTTGACGATCGTGTGGAACTCGGTCATGAGGATCGGCAGCATCCGGTACCCGTAGCTGACCCCGAAGCTCAGCAGGGCCGGGGCCCGCAGGCTGATGAGCGCGTCCGAGAGCTTCTCCGGGTCCAGGGACACGAAGGCCGCCATGCTCGCCAGGCTGATGGTGCCGAGCTTGAGGGTCAGGGTGACCAGGGAGAGCACCGTGGTGATGTCGCCGTCGAACAGCCAGGCGAGCAGCAGCAGGTAGGTGCTCTCGAGCACCAGCCCGATGACGAACAGGCCGAGGATCAGCGGGCCCACCCGTGAGACGAGCACCGCGACGGCGGTCAGCCCGAAGAGGACCGCGAGGGTGGTGATGTTGTGCGTCAGCCACGGCACGACCGCGAAGACGAGGTACCAGCCGAGCACGATGCGCGGGTCCCGGCGGGACAGCAGGCCGCCGCGGGTGGCGTACGCGGTGCGCAGGAGCTCGAGCTTGACCCACTCGACCGACATGACGTCGCGCTGCTTGCGGGCCATCAGCGCACCCCCGCCGCGACGGGCTGGGTCACGCGCGCCGTGAGCTCGGCGACCGAGAGCGGGGGCGGGTGAATCCCCAGGGCCCGGCCCAGCACGCTCACCTGCGGCGGGACCAGGTGCACGGCCGCCATCAGGTCCGGGTCGTCGAAGAGCTCGGCCGGGGTGGTGTCGGCGAGGACCCGACCCCCGTGCAGGACGACGACGCGGCTGGCCCACTCGGCCACGAGGTGCATGTCATGGGTGGCGACCGCGACGCAGCGGATGCGCTCGGCCAGCGCCGCGAGCATGGCCGTCACGTCACGCCGGGTTCCGACGTCCAGGCTCGAGGTGGGCTCGTCGAGCAGCAGCAGGGCCGGGGTCATCGCGAGCGCGATGCCGAGGGTCGCGCGGCGCTGCTGGCCGCCGGACAGGGTGCGCCCGTCACGGTCGGCGACCTCGCGCAGCCGCAGCCGGTCGAGGATCTCCTCGACGAGCTCGGCGGTGCCGGGACGACGCCGCTGCTGGGGGAACATGGCGATGTCCTGACGGACAGAGTCCTGCAGGAACATCTGCTCGGGGTGCTGGTAGAGGTAGCAGACGTGGTCCGCGAGCCGGGCCGCCGAGGTGGAGCGGGTGCTGATGCCCTCGACCTCGACCTCCCCCACCCGCGGCACGTCCAGCCCCGTGAGCAGCCGGAGCAGGGTCGACTTGCCGGCCCCGTTCGAGCCGACGACGGCGATCCGCTCCCCCTCGTGCAGGGTCAGGCTGAGGTCGTCCAGGACGGTCGACAGGTGGCCGTGCACATCCCGGTACCCGTGGGTGACCCCCTCGAGGCGCGCGACGGCCGGGCCGCGCGAGGAGGTCGCCCTCGGCTCGGCGGGGGCACTGCTGCCGGTCACGACCCCGCTGCCCGTCAGGACCCCGCTGCCCGCGAGGGCCGTCACGGCCTCCTCGACCGTGAGCGGCACGGGGGCCTCGGGGGCCAGGGCCTGCACGGCCTGCACCACCTGGGGGGCAGGGATGCCGTGCTCGGCGAGCTCCTCGGCGCGGGACAGGGCCTCGCGCACCGGCAGGTGCCAGCGGGGCGCCCCCTGGGCCATGAGCACCACGCTGCGGGCGTACCGGGCGATGAACTCCGCGTGGTGCTCGATGACGACGATGGTCGTGCCCTGCTCGGCGTTGACCTGGGCGAGCATGCGGTAGGTCTCCTCCGCGCGGACCGGGTCGAGCTCGGCCACCGGCTCGTCGACCACGATCACCTCGGGGCGCATCGCGAGCACCCCGGCCAGGGCGGTCAGGTGCTCCTGCCCGCCCGAGAGCTGCCACACGAAGGTCGAGGCCAGGTGCTCGATGCCCAGCTGGGCCATGGCCTGCTCGGTGCGCTCGGCGTGGTCGGTCAGGCCGAAGTTGATCGGGCCGAAGGCCACGTCGTCACGCACCGTGGGGCGCACCAGCTGGTTGCCGAAGTCCTGGTAGACGTAGCCGACCTGGTGGGACAGGGCCGCGACCGAGGACTCGTGGGTGTCGGTCCCGCCGACGTGCACCGAGCCGAGCATCTCCCCGGACCAGAAGTGCGGGATCAGCCCGTTGAAGGTCTTGCACAAGGTGGTCTTGCCCGAGCCGTTGCCGCCGACCACGGCCACGAAGTCGCCGCGCTCGATGGTGAGGTCGACGCCGACGAGGCTGTCGACCTCAGCCCCGGGGTAGCGGAAGGTGAGGTCACGGACCTCGATGACGGCCGGCACGCTCAGACCCCCGTGGTGGTGGTGCGGGCTGCCTCGGTGGCCGGCGCCGCGGGGGCGTGGTCCGCCTCGAGCCGACGGCGGTGGGCCGAGCGGCGGGCCAGGAGCACCACCGTGACGAGCACGACCGCGCAGGCCGCGACGCTCACCCACAGGAAGCTCATGCCGTACTGCTCGAGGAAGTCCGGCTCCCACAGGCCCAGCTCGATGTCGACGTACTCCAGGAAGGCGAAGAGCCCCGAAGCGATGAAGAGCACGACGGCGAGCCCGATGAAGCCGGCGGTCTGGCGGGCGCGGCCGGGCAGCGGGACGCGCGGGTCACGCGGGGCCATGCCCATGAGCGGCTCGATCTTGCCGTGCAGGCGGGGGGCGAGGTAGGCCGCGGGGATCGCGCCGAAGATGATGCCGCTGATGAGGAAGTCCGAGGCGAAGGCGACCCCCTCGAGGGCGAGGATCGACTCGGGCAGGCCCTGGACGGACTCGAGGTCCTCGACGCCGACGACGACTTTGAGGATGTCGACCGCTCCGCCGACCCCCTTGTCGATGAGCACCGCGACCATCGCGGCGACGGCCACCTGCCAACGACGCGCGGGGTCACGCACCAGGGAGCCGCCGATGTACAGGCCCAGCGCGAGCTGGATGTACCCCTCGAGCTCACCGACCCCGGAGAAGTTCCCCATGAGCAGGTCGACGAAGATGATCTCTCCCAGGGGCGCCCCGAGGGCCGCGTACAGGGGGTGGAAGAGGCTCACCATGACCACCGGCACGAAGGCCAGGTAGGAGACCGAGAGCTCGACGGGGCCGACCCGGAACTCAGGGAGCACCTCGGTGAGGATGTTGGCGAGGCCGAACAGGACCATCGACAGGACGAAGACCATGAGCTTCTGCGAGGAGGCGAGCTCCTGGGGACGCGGGACGCGCCGCGCTGGGTTGGACGAGGCGGGGCTGGACGAGGCGGGGGCCGACGACGTGGTGGACGACATGGTGGGCCTTTCTGGGTGAGGACCAGCGGGAGGGGACCAGCGGGAGGGGACGAGCAGGAGGCGGTCGAGGCGAAGGGCTCAGGCCGGGTCGAGGGCCTCGAGGGCGGTGTGGACGGCGCGCATGTCCGCCACGAGGAGGTCGGGCTCGTGGCCCGGGGCGTCGAGACCCGCGGCGAGGGCCTCGGGGGCGGGGGCACCGCCGCGCACCACGACCACCGAGCCGACGCC
>NZ_JALPKN010000024.1 GCF_023630195.1 Actinotalea sp. C106
CGCGGGGTTCGACCCGCCGGCAGGGCCGGTGCGCGAGGCGTACCGACGCACGGCCGGCGTGCGGCTCACGCGCAGCGGCCGGGTGCTCGAGTCCCTGGTGCCGTGCATCCTCGAGCAGCGGGTCATCACTCGCACCGCGACCGACGCCTGGCGGTGGTTGCTCCTCGCCCACGGGTCGTCGGCGCCGGGCCCCGCGCCGGAGGGGATGCGCGTCCCGCCCTCGCCCGAGGTGTGGGCCGCGGTGCCCTCGTGGGACTTCCACCGCGCCGGGATCGACCCTCGCCGGGCCCGGACCGTCGTGGCGGCGGCCCGGTGGTCGCGGCGTCTCGAGGAGGCCACCCGGCTCGATCCTGCCGACGCGTTGGCCAGGCTGATGATGGTGCCCGGCGTCGGGCCCTGGACCGCGGCCGAGACCGCGCAGCGCGCCTTCGGCGACCCCGACGCCGTGACCGTCGGCGACTACCACCTGCCCCACCAGATCGGGTACGCCCTGCGGGGGCGGCGCACCGACGACGCCGGGATGCTCGAGCTCCTCGAGCCCTACCGCGGCCACCGGCACCGCGCCGTGCGCCACCTGCTGCTCAGCGGGGCGGGGCGGGAGCCCAGGCGTGGTCCGCGACTGGCGATCGAGGACCATCGGCGCAGGTAGCGCGAGGCTGCCTGCCAGGTGCTTCGTGACATCACCGGGTCACCGGTCTGGGCCATCACCCTTCAGCCGACCCGGTCCGTACCCGACGTCCACCTTCTCCCAGGTGCCGTTCGCACGCTGACCGCCACGGCGCCGCAGCATCCGGAACCCCCGTCCCTGCATCACCAGCGCGACGACCGCGAACGGCACGAGCATGATCAAGAACCACTCGGACACCACGTGCACCTCCGCTCGCGTGGGGGATCTTGCTCAAGACCTTGGCACGGGGTCGAGTTCGCGACGACTGGAACGCTGTCGCGCTCCTCGCACGCCGTGATGTCAGAGTGGGTTGACAACCGACCAGTGTCAGACCAGGCTGACACGCATGGACCTCAGGCAGGTGGAAGCAGCGGCGTCGACCGACAACCCCCAGGAGGGGCTGCGGATGGTCCTGGCCCTGCATCGGCTGGCGGACAGGTTGGAGGACCTGCACGTCGCGCGGGCCCGGGAGCAGGGGATGTCCTGGGCGGACATCGCCGTCGAGCTCCAGGTCACGCGCCAGACGGTGCACAAGAAGCACAGCCGACCACGCGGACCACGCAGATGGGGGAACCATGCTGATCTATGACGACTCGTTCGTCGCGGTCATGACCGCGACCAGCGACCAGGCCACGGCCTTGGGCGCGCGCTCCTACGGCTCCGAGCACGTGCTCCTGGGCCTCCTCGCCGCCGACGACGAGCTGACCCAGCAGGTCGTGCAGGCCTTCCCCGACCTCACGGCGACGGCCGTGCGCGAGGCCGTGCACGGCGGGCTGGACGACGCGCCGCACCTGGCGCGGCTCGGGATCGACGTCCACGCCTCGACGGGTGCATCGCGCGCCGAGGGAGCGACGGGTGCCCGGAGGCCGCGTACCAAGCACGCGCCCGAGCTGCAGGCGGCCCTCAACCGCGCGACGGCGAAGTGGGGTCACCTACGCAAGACCGGCGCCCTGCCCAAGGAGAGCAGGCTGAGCAGCGCCGTGCTGTGGCTCGCGGTGCTCGAGCCCTCCGCCCGTGCGCCGCGACTGCTCGAGGCGATGGGGATCGACCCGGACGGGGTGCGGGTGGCTGTGCTTGCTGCTCTCGTGCCGCCGGGTGAGCCGGTGCCCACGTGGCCCGACGAGGCGCCGGTGGGGCCGGTCACCCGGCTCGTCCACCGGGTGCTCGGGCGAACCAACGTGGCTCGCTGAGGAGGGCGTGCTCAGGCACAGCACTGCGGTCCGGTGCGGAAGGGGATGCAGCGGTGCAGAGGCACCTATCGACTGTGGCGTCTGCGGGCGCTCCGCCGCCGCAGGGCCGCTTCGTAGACCGTCGTGAACCGCTCCACATCCGCCCGACGGAGATCGCGCGCGGCATCTGCGCCGACGGCCCAGGGCGGGTCATCGGGGTCGGGGAAGGGACGCGCAGAGTCGCTCGGCATCAGTCGCCACACGAGCTCCCCTGGATGTTCCGAGGCCACACGTGCCAGCGGGCTTCGCGTGTTGAGTCGACCCTCCTTGGTAGGGGCGTCCATCGCCTCGGCGTCCTGGGCCAACGCCCGCGCCTGCCCCATGTCGTCCACCAGGCACAGGAACTCCAGCGAGGGGCCCCAAGGGGATGTCTCGGTCCAGTGCACGGCCACGCTCACGCCGTCATGATCTCCCGGACCCGTGGGCCTCGACCACGCAGCGCGCCCACCGCAGCACTACTGCCCTCGTCTCCTGCCAGCCCCCAGAGCCCCAGCGGGCTAGTTGTCGATGGGCGGCTCGTCACGATCAAGGCGAGCTCGGTCGGATCGCGGTGCTGGTCGTAGAACTGCGGCGGGTGCGCGCGGCGACGAACTTCTCGACCTTGGGAGACCGCACGAAGTCTCGCGGGACGACGCTGTCTTCGAGCTTGGCGGAGACTCGCGTCGAGCGCTCAGCAGAACGCTTGACCGCGCTCTCGTCGACGACTCGACGTTCCATGGTCGCCTCCTCGTATGCCATGGATGCCCAGGCTAACGTCGGCAATTTGAGGCCGGCGCGGCATCAGGGCAGCGCTTCGCCCCACGTGTCGTCATCCCGGCGCCCCCACCGCTGCTCCACGTCGGTGACAGGTGCGACGTCGGTCAGCCAGTACGTCTGGTCCGGGTCCCATCCGGCGAGTACAGACGAGGAGTCGTCGGTGACCGCGACGGCTCGACCGGCGGTCGTGAGGTAGCCCGTCACGGTGAGATGGACGGCGTCGTAGTTCTCAGCCGCTCGGGCCCAGTCGGGCATGACCCACGTGCCGACCGCCCCCGTGGTGCGGAACCAGTCGTGACGACGTGAGGCGGTGACGTCGATCGGGTAGCGACGGCAGAGCTGCGCCCACGCCTCGGGTCCGTCCACCTCGAACACCTGCGCGTCGTCCGGGACCCCGACCGGCCGCACGGTCGCGCTGTCCATGGTGAAGGAGTCCTCGACCAGGTGCAGGCCGAGCGGTCCGAGGTTCGCGAGGCTTCGCGTGGTCTGCGTCACCTCGCGCGGGGGAGTCGACCACCAGATCCCGCTCAAGGGTGCACGCGGGTCCGACGGCCGATCGTGGCGGGCCTCGGTCTCGCTCCGCTCGACCTCCGACCGCCAGCGGGCGAGGTGCTCCCGGACCGTCCCGTGCAGGACGGGCGGCGAGGACGGAGCATCGTCGAACGCGACGCTCCACTGCTCGGTACGATCCAGCGGCGTCGACCACCACGCTGCCCCGCCGAAGGTGGCGATCGACGCCGCGACCCTCCCGAGCGCACCCCGCACGGGGGCGCTCGCGGCCAGCACGTCCTCACCGTCCGGCTCCTGCCAGTACCGGGCGTTGTCCACCGCCGCCGTCAGGGCTTCCAGGAGGAGGCGATCATCGAGGCTCTCGAGAGGTAGCGCGTCCAGCAGGTCGGTGACCTCGTCCGGCGTGACGTGGGGCACCACGGGCGGGCGCCCCGTCCCAGTGGTCAGCAGGGCACTCGACGTGCCACGACCTGGGTCGAGGTCGTGCGCCGCGAAGAACGCTGCGTGCAGGAGCGCCTCGCTCGCGGGAGTGGCAACCTCTCGGGCGTGCGCCAGGGCGAGCTCGAGGCACAGCCGACGCCCGCGGGGCCCGACCAGGAGGTCCTCGTGATCATCCATGATCCCACCGTAGGCGGGACTGCCGGGCGAACGAAGGGAGTGGCTCAGAGCCGTTCCAGGATCCGATCGAGGATCGTCACCCGGTCGAACTGGAGGGCGTGCTCGCGGGCCGCGCTCTCGGCCTCGGCCCGCTGCTCGGGGCTCAGGGCGAGCACCTCGTCGAGGGCCTTCGCGATCGCGGCAGGGTCCTCGACCGGGACGATGACGGCGCAGTCACCGACGGCCTCGCCGATGCCGCCGGTGCCCGTGGTGATGACCGGGCCGCCGCCGGCGAGCATCTTCTCGACCAGGGCGATGCCGAAGGTCTCGGTGAACTCGGGCAGGGGCTTGCTGGGCAGCACGTAGGCCGCGGCGTGGGCCATGAGGTGGGGCTTCTCGGCGTCGCCGACGTCGTCGAAGAAGGTGATGCGGTGCGCGACCGTCGAGGTCGAGGCGATCGCCCGCAGCCGCTTGGCCTCCGGACCGTTGCCCGCGACGACCAGGCGCACGTGGTGGTGGGCACCGCTGCGCTCGAAGCCCGCGATGAGGTCCTCGACCCCCTTCGCGGCGCTCAGCCTCGACAGGAACAGCAGATACCCGTCGTGCTCGAGCCCGCGCCGCTCGAGCACCTCGCGACCGTCCCGCGGGTCCAGGCCCAGGTAGGCGCTCGTGTCGATCGCGGGGTAGGAGATCGCCACCCGGTCACGGCACTGCGCGGCGAAGGTGGTGCCGTGCCGGGCGTCGATCGCCTCGGCCTCGGCGACGATGATCTCGCGGGTGTACTCCGAGACCGCGAGGCACACGTCGTGCTCGAGGTAGCTGGTCAGCACGTGGGCCGCCGCCCCCCAACGCCCCTCCTCGACGCAGGCCCGCACCACGTTGGTCACGTCCGAGCCCACCGCCTCGGCCACGGTCGTCACATCGACCGGCAGGCCCGTGGCCCGCGCGATGCGCACCGCGTCGGCCACGGCCATCGCGTGGGGGCTCAGGTACAGCGACATCGCGACGGTCGGCACCCCGTCGGTGAACAGCTCGACCAGCCTCCCGGTCAGCCCCGCGAGGTAGCGGCCGTCGGGCACCTTGTAGTCGCCCACGGGCTCGGGACGTTCCACGTGGATCCCCGCGCTGTAGGGCAGCACCCGGTCCAGGGGCTTGAGCGGGAGCCCGGTCTCGACCAGCCGGTCGATCGGCCAGGTGACGATGCGCACCTCGTCGAAGCCGCGGCCCAGGGCGGCCTCAGCGAGGTTGCGGGCCTCGCCCGAGTGGCCGCAGATCACCGGGTCGGCGCGCACCACGATGACCAGGCGCCGGGTGGGTCGGGTCATCGTGGGCCTCCGGTGCGCTGGGTGGTCAGGGGGTCGCTGGGTGGGCGCGAGGATCGGGACGGGCCCGGGGAGGACGGCGGGCGGGTGGTGGTGCCCCACCCGGTCGGCGTGGGCCCGAGCTCGAGGTGCAGGCGCCCCCCGCGGTGCAGCTCGTTCCCGGTGAGCCAGGTGCGGTCCAGCGGCACGCCATCCAGGGAGGCGGCACGCACGTACTGGGCCGGGCCGTCGGGCTCGGGCTCGACGAACCCCGAGGTCTCGACCGTCAGGGTCGCGTCGCTCCCCGCCCCGCCGACGTCGATCCGCGCCTCGCGCCACGACGGCGCGTTGATGAGGGCGAGGTTCTGTCCCGCCACCGGGAACAGGCCCAAGGAGGCCCACACGTACCAGGAGCTCAGGCCCCCCGAGTCGTCGTTGCCCGGCAGCCCACCACGGCCCGTGCCGAACCGCTGGTGCACGGCCGCGTGCACGACGTCGGCCGTGCGGTCCGGGCGACCCGCGTACTGGTAGGCCCAGGGAGCCTCCATGTCGGGCTCGTTGTTGAGGCCTTCGAAGCGGTTGAGGGCGTAGCCGGCCGCCATCTCCTCGACCGAGGGCCGCACCCCCGGCTGGGTGACCGGCGGCGCCCCGACGCCGAAGAACCGGTCGAGCAGGTCGATGAAGGCCCCCTCGCCCCCTGCCAGGCCGATCCGCGCGGCCATGTCGTGCACCAGGCGGAAGGAGTAGTTCCACGGCCCGCCCTCGTAGAAGGTCGAGTCCTTGAGCAGCCCCGTGACGGGGTCCAAGGCGTTGGCCCACTGCGCGGCGAGGGGCGTGAACTGCGTGGCCAGGGTGCGGTCGCCCACGTGCTCGGCGACCTTGGCGGTGCACCAGTACCCGAAGGCGAGGTCCAGGGTGTGGCTGATGGGGTGCACCTTGCCGCGCAGCAGGAAGTCCTCGCCGTAGGTGCGCCGCAGGTCGTTGTGCATGTGGACCAGGGCCCAGTCCCAGTCCATGCCGGGCAGCCCCAGCTCGCACAGGTCCGCGAGGAAGGTGTGCGCCAGGGCGCTGGCCTGCCGCGAGAACTGGTCCGCCCCCCGGGCCATGCGGTAGCCGATGGGGAGGTTGCCCTCCTCCTCGGAGATGTACAGCAGGGCCTGCGCGAGCTCGACCGCGCGCTCGGGCCTCAGCAGGGTCAGCAGCGGCAGCTGTGTGCGGTAGATGTCCCACATGGTCGCGATGTCGAAGGCGAAGGCACCGTCCGCAGGCCAGAAGGGGCTCTCCCCGGGCGCCAGGCAGGGCTTGATGAGGGAGTGGTAGAGCGCCGTCGAGAAGACCGTGCTGCGCTCGGCCGACGGCGAGTCCACGGTCACCGCGCCGAGGTGCTCGCGCCAGGTCTGCGCGGTGGCCTCACGGCGCGCGTCGAACCCGCCGGCCAGGCTCCGGGCCGGACCGCAGTCGGCCTCGAGGTTCGCGCGGGCCTGCTCGACTCCTCGGAGCGAGAACCCGAGCCGGACCTCGACCACCTGCCCGGGCTCGCTGGGCCCGGCCCACATGAGACCGAAGGGGCGCAGCGTCGTCGGGCGGATGTGGTCGAAGTCCAGGCGCGTGCCGCCCGGCATGAGGCGGCGGTCGTACCAGAGCATCTGCCGCCACGGGGCGTCGCACTCGACGTGCACCGCGAGGGGCGCCCCCTCGACCACCACCTCGCCCTGGGCGACGCCCGGCTCGAGGGTGTGCAGGTGGGCGCGCAGCGGGACGGTCTGGCCGAAAGGGATCGCGAGGCCGCCCAGGGACAGGTCGATCACCACGCGGGCGTCGCGGTGCGCGGGGAAGGTGTACCGGTGGATCGCGCTCTTGGGCCCGACCGTCACCTCGCAGCGCACCCCCGAGCCGAGGGTCGCCGCGTACCAGCCGGGCTCGGCCTCCTCGTCGGTCAGGTCCCACAGCTGGCCCAGGTCGTCCAAGGGCTGCAGCATCGGCGTGACGCGCAGGTAGTTGTAGTACTTGCGGATGGCCCCGGTGCCCGACTGCTGGAAGTGCGTGAACCCGGACGCCACCTGCCGGTCGTGCAGGGCCGTGGGCAGCCCCTCGGTGCTCAGGTCGTAGCGCCCGTACCCGGTGGGGTAGGCCCCCGAGTAGGCGCAGGCCGAGACCATGCCCAGGGGGTACGTGGCCCCCGGGTGGGTGTTGCCGACCTGGGGCTTGGGCGCCCACCAGCGCGCGGCCAGCCCCGTCGGCGGGGGCAGGTCGGTGATCTCGGTCCCGATGAACGGGTCGACGTCCATGCCCGGACGTTACGAGCCGGAGGTGTCCGGGGCGTTGCGGGCCCGTGTCGTTCGAGTTGTGCGGGTGCGGCGCGGGCTCGGCCGACCGAGGATGGATGACTCCCCCTCGGCGCGACCACCCTGCGCCCCCACCGAAGGGCCCCATGAACGACCAGCCCCTGGACAACCTCGACGGCGACCGCGACCACGCGACGGCCGGCTCGGGCCATCACGGTGAGGACGAGCTGCGGCCACCTCTGCCGCGCACCGCCGGCTACGCCCCGCTGCGCAGCTACGCCGCGATCGGGGACGGCCGGACCGTCGCCCTGATCGCCGAGGACGGCCGCGTCGACTGGTACCCCACCCCGGACCTGACCTCGCCCCCCGCCTTCGCGGCGGTCCTCGACGAGGAGGACGGGGGCCGGCTCACCCTCGCGCCGGTCGACGAGTTCCGCATGAGCCGTGCCTACGTCGTCGGCACCAACGTGCTGGTGACGACCTTCGTCACGGCGACCGGCACCGTCCGGGTCACCGACTCCCTCAACACCGGTGTGGCCGGGCGGCTGCCGTGGAGCGAGCTCGGGCGTCGGGTCGAGGGGGTCTCGGGGGAGGTGTCGATGGCCTGGCGGGTGGCCCCCGGCACGATGTTCGGCGAGCGGTCCCCGTGGGTCGAGCACAGCCCGCACGGCCCCGTGCTGCGGGTCGGCCGCGTGACCGTCGCGGTGCCCACCCTGGGTGAGATGACCACCGTGGTCCAGGAGCAGGACATCAGCGGCGTCTTCACCACCTCCCCGGGCTCGCGGCACCTCGTGGGCGTCGCCGCGACCCACGACGAGCCCGTCCACGTGCCCGTCCCCGAGGACGTCGACGCGGGGATCGACCGCACCATCGGCAACTGGCGGGTGTGGAGCCGGGAGTTCCACTACGACGGCCCGTGGGGCAAGGCGGTGCAACGTTCGGCCCTCGCGCTCAAGCTGCTCGTCCAGTCCGCGACCGGATCGGTCGCCGCGGCCGCCACCACGTCCCTGCCCGAGAGCTGGGCCGGCGGCAAGAACTGGGACTACCGGTACTCCTGGCACCGGGACACCGCGCACACCGTCGACGCCCTCTTCGGCTTCGGGCTGCGCGAGGAGACCCACGCGGCCATCAGCTGGACCCTGCGTGCCCTGCGCAACCCCGAGATGCACGTGTTCTACGAGCTCGACGGCGGGGCGCCCCGTGAACCTCGCGAGGTCGACCTCCCGGGCTGGCGGGGCATCGGCCCCGTGGTCGACGGCAACCCGGCAGCCCGCCAGCTGCAGCTCGGCGTGTACGGGGACGTCATGGGTGTGGTCCGCACCTACGTCGACCACGGGCACCTGCTCGACGCCGAGACCGCCCGCACCCTCGCAGCCCTGGCCGACGAGGCCTGCGACGCGTGGCGACGGGTCGACTCAGGCATGTGGGAGCTGCCCGAGCTGCGGCACTACACGACCTCCAAGCTCGGCTGCTGGCAGGCCCTGCGCTGCGCCGTCCACCTCGCCGAGGAGGGGCACCTGCCCGCCGACCCCGAGCGGTGGACCGCCGAGGCCGAGCGCATCCGGGCGTGGGTCGAGCAGGAGTGCTGGTCGTCCGAGCTCCAGGCCTACGTCATGTACCCCGGCTCGACCTCGTTGGACACCTCGATCCTGCTGCACGCCCACAGCGGCTTCGACCGCACCGCCCGGATGAGCACCACCATCGACGCCCTGCGTCGCGAGCTCGGCGGCGGCCCGCACCTGTACCGCTACACCGGCATGCGTGAGGAGGAGGGGGCCTTCGTCGCCTGCGGCTTCTGGGGGGTGGCCGCCCTCGCGCAGGTGGGCCGGACCGAGGAGGCCCGGCAGTGGATGGACGAGCTGCTCGAGTCCGCGAACGACGTCGGCATCTGGACCGAGATGATCGACCCCGCCACCGGGGAGTTCCTCGGCAACCTGCCGCAGGCGCTCAGCCACCTGGCGCTCATCGAGGCCGCGACCGCCCTGGGGCCCGGGCTCGAGGGCCGGTGAGCCCGGGCGGAGGGCTCAGGGAGGCGTGCCGCCCGTGTCCTCACGACGTCCGGCCCCGCCCGGGTCCTGCAGGGCGCGGATGGCGCGCAGGCGCTGCAGGACGTCGTCGTCCGGGACCAGGGGGTAGTCGGCGCGCTGGCTGAGGTCGACCTCTCCGTGCACGCGCCGGTGGAGGCCCTCCATGGAGTCGTCGAGGCGGTTCGCCTGCTCGGCGGCCTCGCGGAGGTCGGCCAGGACGTCGTCGGGCACCTCCTTGTCGTACTTGTAGTAGATCTTGTGCTCGAGGCTGGCCCAGAAGTCCATCGCGATGGTGCGGATCTGCACCTCGACGGTCACCGGCACCACCGACTGCGAGAGGAACACCGGGATCTCGACGAGCACGTGCAAGGACCGGTAACCGTTGGGCTTGGGCTCGGTGATGTAGTCCTTGACCTCGAGCACGGTGATGTCCGACTGCGCCGCGAGCATGTCCCGGACGCGGTACACGTCAGAGGCGAAGCTGCAGGTCACGCGAATACCAGCGATGTCGGTGATGCTCGTGCGGATCGCCGCGAAGGACGGGTCGCAGCCCTTGCGCGCGACCTTGGCGATGAGCGAGTCCGGGGACTTCAACCGCGAGCTGACGTGCTCGATCGGGTTGTAGTCGTGCAGGTGCCGGAACTCCTCCCGCAGGATGCTGATCTTCGTCGAGACCTCGTCGATCCCGAACTGGTACTGCAGCATGAACCGCGTGAACTCGACCCGCAGGGCGGCGAGGTCGTCGAGGGTCCCCGCGTCCAGGCCCTGGTCCAGCCCGGCGAGGCGAACGGCCGCCCCCGGGGGCAGGGACATGGTGTGCTGCCGCGCCGAGTGGTCGTCCATGCTGAGGCCTCCGGTTCCGCGGGGCGCACCACCCTCGTTCCGCGGGGCGCGCCGCCCTGGGATGCCCATCATCCCCGACGGTTCTGGGCGAGGGCTGGGAGGTCTGGCCCAGGAGGGCCTTAGGCTCGCGGCGTGCCGAGGCAGACCACCGCGGATCGCGTCCCCTCCCGTCCGGAGCCGCTGCCCCGCGGGGCGATCGGGGGCGCTGCCGTGGTGGTCGTCGGGGTAGGCCTGGTGGTCTCGCGAGGAGACGGGGCCGCCGCTGACCTCGGCGGCGGGGTCCTCTACGCCGTGCTCGTCACGCTCCTGATCGCGCTGGTGGCACCGCGGCGTCGTCCCGTCGTGATCGGCGCGGTGGCGCTGGCGGTCTGCGTGCTGGTCGAGCTCGCCCAGCTGACCCCGGTGCCCACCGCCCTGGTCGAGGTGTGGGAGCCGGTGCGGTACGTGCTCGGCACCACCTTCCACGCCCCGGACCTGGCCGCGTACGCCGTCGGGGTTCTCCTGACGGCGGCGGCCCTGGCCCGGGTGCGGCATGCTCAGACGCGGCAGGCCCAGGCGAGGCAGGCCCGCCTCACCCGACCATCGGGGTGAGGGCCTCGTAGTCCTCGATGCTGCCGTCGCGCAGGCACACCTCGATGATGGCCCGGCCCAGGGGGTCGAGGTCCTCGGTGAGGTACTGCGCGAGCTCGGCCTTGAAGAAGTCGGTGAGGATCCGGGCGCCGGCGTCGTAGGCCTCGGGGCCCACCTGGGACTGCTGGTCGGTGCGCAGGAACGTGGGCCGGATGAGCTGCCCGTCGATCTTGAGCTCCTTGAGGGTGTACCCGAACAGGGCGCAGCGGGAGGCCGTGAGGTGCTCGCGGCGGATCGCACCCCCACCGCGGCGCGCCAGGTACTCGCGGGTCAGCCACTGCGCCGCGAAGCCCACCTTGTACGCGCCCACGTGCTGGTTGGGGGTCAGCACGTACCGGGTGCGCGGGTTGTCGACCAGCTGGCGAAGCATGAGGTTGGCCCCGGCCACCTTGGTGCCGGTCGAGAACGGCCAGAAGGACCCGACCCCCTCGGAGACCATTCCGCCGTGCGCGAGGGCCGCGACCGCCGTCGCGCTCTCGCCGATCGACGGGTTCTTGTCCCCGCGCGGGGCGATCAGCCGCCACAGCCACGCCAGGGCCGGCGGCACCAGGTGCATCATGCCCATGATCCCGTAGGTCGGGTTCTCCCGGGTGCAGGCCGGCATCCGCACCCCGAAGGTCCGTACGTCGACCTCCTCGGGCCCGTCGACCACGCCGCCGACCAGCCGCCGCGGCACGACGACGCGGGGGTTGGGGCAGGGCTTCCCGGTCGAGTCGAGGGTGTGCTCCCAGGGCAGGCAGGTCGCGTCGGGCATGCCGGCGAGGTTGAAGAAGACCAGCGGCTCGGCGGGGTGGATGAACACGCGCTCGAGGTGGACGTCCTCGCCGTACTCGGTGAGGTTGTCGACGCGGACGAACCACCCGTCCTCGGCGTCGGCCACCACGAGCTTGCCGCTGCCGGTCTGGACCGAGGGGTGGCAGAGCGTCATGTCGTCGGTCACCGGGGCCAGGGCGCTGGTCTCGCCGAGGGTGATGACGTACGGCTCCTCGGTGACCACGTTGGTGCCGAGCAGGATGCGGCCGTCCTCGCGGCGCCGCATCTCCTGGCACATCTCGGACTTGCCGCCGCCCGAGGCGCCCTCGTGCATGATGATCGTCTCGTTCTCGTACGGGGTGGTGACCCGCACCGACGAGGCGTGCGCGGTGAGCCAGCCCTCCTGCTCGCCGACGTCGAGCAGCACCGAGAACACGCCCTTCTTGGCGCTCGGCCCCGGGTACAGGTTGTAGGCGAAGACCTCGTGCAGCTCGGGGGTGCGGTCGTGCACCACCACCTGGCGGCCCTCGAAGTGGGTGTGCCGGAACGGCGGGGCCACGTACAGGATCGACCGCGGGGTCCACGTCGCTGGTTCCTCGGTGGTGGCCTCGGTGGCCGCAGCGGTCTCGGCAGCGAGCTCGTCGAAGGTGACCCACCCCTGCAGGTCCACCAGGGCCAGGGCGAAGAAGGCGGCGTTGACCGGGACGATCGCGACCGACGGGTAGCCGAACCGCAGGCCGCCGGCCTTGAACGGGACGAGCACGACCTCCTGCTCGGCCAGCCAGGCGAGGGTCTCGGCCTTGACCGGCGCGAACTCCGAGCCGAACACGTCGCGGTACCGCGGCTTGTCCGTCGGCAGGTCGTCGGCGATGCGCATGCAGTCCGGGTCCCGGCGGCGCATGTAGTCCTCGGGGTAGTTCACCGCCACACCGTTCTTGCACCGCACGACGTCGGCCTCACGCACCGTCGAGCCGTTCGCCTCGTACTCGACCGCGAAGGTCGGTCCGCCGTCGGGCCCGAGCGCCAACAGGTAGAGCTCCTCGCGCGAGGCCGGGACGACGACGCGAGGGCTCGCCTCGAGGGCCGCCCGGACCGCCGGGGGCAGGTCCAGGGTCGCGAGAACTGCCTCGGACGTGCTGGGGCTGGTCAGGGTCCCGCTCATGGGTTCTGCTCCTCGCTCGACGACGTGACGCGGCGTGCGCGGGCGGGATCGCCGTCCGTGCGGCTCGCGGTGCGAGAGCCCCTTCGGGCCCGGCACTGCCTTTGCCGAGAGATTAGGTACCTATGGGGCGCGGGACCCGGGACCTTTGGGGTCTCAGCCCGCGGGGGCCCCGGACGCGGGGACGACCTCAGCGCGGCGCCACACGCGGGACACCGCGAGGAGGAGCACCGCCGCGACGACGATGACCGTGCACATCACGGCCGCCATCGAGAGGGCCGACTGGCCGAACAGGCCCGTCACCGGGGCGATCCCCGCGCCGATGCCGAACTGGAAGGCGCCGAGCAGGGCCGCCGCGCTCCCCGCACGGTGGCCGTTGGCCTCGAGGGCGATGGCCGGGACCGACGGCAGCACGAAGCCGACCGTGCCGAGGGTCGGGACCAGCAGGGCGAGCATCGGCCACAGCCCACCGCCGGCCATGGCCACCACGACCAGCCCTGCCGAGAGCACCACCCCGGAGGGGACGGCGACCGCGAGGATCTGCTGCGGGGTGACCTTGCCGAGCAACGCGCCGTTGATCTGGCTGCCTGCCGTGACCGCGATCGCCCCCGCCCCGAAGATCAGGCCGAACTCCTGGGCGGACAGCCCGAAGCCCTCCTGGAACACGAAGGTCGAGCTCGACACGTAGGTGAACATCGCCGCCATGTAGAAGCCCGAGAGCAGGGCCAGGCCCAGGAACGCCCGGTCGCTGAGCAGGCCCTTGTAGGAGACCAGCGCGGCGCGCGTGCCCCCCGTCCGGCGTCGCTCGACCGGCAGCGACTCCTTCAGGACCGTCAGCACGAGCACCAGCAGCAGCACGCCGAACGCGGCGAGGAAGCCGAACATCGTGCGCCACGAGCCCACCAGGAGCATCTGCGCACCGATGGTCGGCGCGAGGATCGGCGCGACCCCGACGACGAGCATCAGCCGCGCGATGACCTTGCCCATGGCGACGCCCTCGTAGGAGTCCCGCACGATCGCCATCGAGACGACCATGCCGGCCGCCGAGGACAACCCCTGCACGAACCGCAGGACCGCCAGGACCTCGACCGACGGGGCAGCCATGATCGCGAGGGACACCAGCACGTACACGGCCAGGGCCACGACGAGCGGCGGCTTGCGCCCGTAGGTGTCCGAGAGCGACCCGATGAGGAGCTGACCCAGGGCGAGGCCGGCCAGCGTCGCGGTGATCGTCAGCTGGACCTGCGCCGAGGTCGTCTGCAGCTCGGCGGTGATGTCCGGGAAGGCCGCCAGGTACAGGTCGATCGTCAGCGGCCCGATGGCGACCAGCGCCGAGACGAGCAGCACGAAGCCCGCCGCGATGCGCTGCCGCGGGGCGCCCGTCATCTGCCCCGGCGGGACGCTCGTGGCGGAGGTGCTCGCCGCAGGTGCTGTCGCGGTGCTCGCGGGAGCCGGGTTCGCGGGCGGGGTCACGAGGGGTCGAACGGGGTCAGCACGAACACGGGGATCAGCCGGTCGGTCTTGGTCTGGTACTCGGCGTAGTCCGGCCACACGGCGACGGACCGCTCCCACCAGGTCTCGCGCTCGGTCCCGCTGAGCTCGCGCGCCATGTAGTCGCGCGTCACCGCGCCGTCCTGCAGCTCGACGTGGGGGTGCGCGACCAGGTTGTGGAACCACACGGGGTGCTGGGGGGCCCCGCCCTGGGAGGCGACGACCGCGTACTCGCCGTCGTGCTCCACGCGCATCAGCGGCGTCTTGCGGAGCTTGCCGCTCTTCGCGCCGACCGAGGTCAGCAGGATGATCGGGACCCCGCGCATCGTGTTGGCCTCGGCGCCGCCGGAGGCCTCGAAGCGCTGGGCCTGCTCGCGAACCCAGTCGGAGGGGCTTGGGGCGTACTCACCAGTCAGAGGCATGCCTCGCGCAACACCTCGGACGCCGATCCTGTTCCCCGCCGCCGGGCCGCGGGGACGGTCGGGCCGGACGCGCAGTGATGGCGTGAACATGATCACTCGGGTGGCCGGTCAATTTCTCCCGGGACGTGCCGATGCATACCTGTGACCACCCCATCCGACGTGCTCGACCTGCCGGCCGACGTCGAGGACCTCGTCGCCTCCCTGCTGCACCCGGGCGGCATCCGGACGGTCTTCCAGCCGGTCGTGCGCGTGGCCGACGGCGTGATCATCGGCTACGAGGCGCTCTCCCGGTCCACGGCGATGCCGAGCCTGTCACCGGCTGCCTGGCTCGAGGCCGCTGATGCTGCCGGGCGGCGCCTCGACGTCGAGCTGGCCTGCATGGCTGCGGTGGCGGACGCGGGGGACCCGCCGGACCGTGCGCTGATCTTCCTCAACGCCAGCCCCGACGTCGCGGTGGACCCGCGCTTCGCCGAGCTGTGCCGTGACCTGCCCCGGCACGTCATCGAGGTCACCGAGCACGTCGCCGTCGAGGACTACGAGCCGCTCCTCGAGGGGCTGCGGGCGCTGCGGGCGGGCGGTTCCCTCGTCGCCGTGGACGACGTCGGCGCCGGCTACGCGTCGATGTCGCACGTGCTGCAGCTGAGCCCCTCCTTCATCAAGATCGACCGGTCCCTGGTCAGCGGCCTCGACGGGGACCCCCGACGTCGAGCCCTGGTCGAGGCCCTGCAGGCCTTCGCCGCGGCGAGCGGCGCCCTGACCATCGCCGAGGGGGTCGAGACCGAGGCCGAGCTGCGTGCCCTGAGCGCCGCCGGGATCGACCTCGTCCAGGGCTACCTCCTGGCCCGACCGCAGGCGCCGTGGGTCGAGGTCAGCACGCAGGCCCGCAACGTCCTCCTCCCCGAGGCGGCCGCCCCCGAGGCGTTCGAGCCCGAGCAGCTCGCCACGGCCCTCGACGGCGCACGGACGCCCACCGAGGCCTGCGAGCTGGTCAGCCAGTACCTCTCGCACCAGGGCGGGCTGCTGCCCAGCGTGTACCTCGAGCGCGGCGGGGTGCTGCGCTGCCAGTCGCGGCGCGGCCAGTGGCTCGTCATGGACGGGCTCCGGCCCGGGGCTGGTATCAGCGGTACGGCCTTCGCCGAGGGGTGCGAGATCCTCTCGACCGACGTCGCGAGCGATCCCCGCTACCGCCTGGCCGTCCCCGGGGTGAGCAGCGAGATGGCCGTGCCGCTCACCGTGGCGGGCCGGGTGGTCGGGGTGCTGAACGTCGACGCCCTCGCGCCGATCCTGCCGCAGCACGTCGAGGTCGTGCGCCTGTGCGGGGCCCTGCTCGCGGCGCGGCTCGAGGAGCTCGACGCCTCGGGCTCGCCCAGCGCGATCCTGCACGACCTGAGCCGCCTGATGCCGACCCTCGCCGTGGCAGGGTCCGCGCAGGCACTGGTCGACGCGACCCTCGCCGCGGTGGCCGAGCTGACCGGCTTCGACGCCGGGTGCGTGTGGAGCTTCGACGGCGGCGACCTCGAGGTCGCGGGGACGATCGGCGACGGGGCCGCGGGGCTCACCGGCCTGCCCGACGTGCAGGTGCTCGCCCTGCGGGACCTCGTGGCCGACCTGTCCTCCTGCTACAGCGGGGGGACCGACCTGAGCCTGGCCGTGCCGCCGACCCACGTGCTGCGCGAGCGCGGTGCGCGGGGGGTGGTGCTCGTGCCGATCCGGGACGGCTGGGACCTCACCGACATGCTGGTCCTGACCAGCGGCGCACGGTCCTTCGTGGCCCCCGACGTCGTGGACGCGGTCGAGGCGCTGTGCCTGCAGGCGGGCAGCCGACTCGCGTCCCTGCGCCGGGTGGCCGAGCTCGAGGCCCTGCTGGCCGGACGGCGCTAGGGCGGCCTACTCGAAGCGGCTCGGGTCGCCGGCGCCGACGCGGACGACCTCGGGGTAGCCCTCGGACCAGTCCACGACGGTGGTGGGGTCCGTGCCGCAGTCCCCGGCGTCGACGACGGCGTCGACGAGGTGCTCGAGCTCTTCCTTGATCTGCCAGCCCTCGGTCATGGGCTCGTCGTGGTCGGGCATCAGGAGGGTGCTCGACAGGAGCGGTTCGCCGAGTTCGCGGACCAGGGCCCGCGTCACGGGGTGCTCGGGGATGCGGACCCCGACGGTGCGCTTCTTCTCGTGCGAGAGGCGTCGGGGCACCTCCTTGGTCGCCGGCAGGATGAACGTGTACGCCCCGGGGGTCGCGGCCTTGATCGCGCGGAAGGCGCTGTTGTCGAGCTGCACGAACTGCCCGAGCTGGGCGAAGTCGGCGCACACGAGCGTGAAGTGGTGCTTGTTGTCGAGGCGGCGGATGCGCCGGATGCGCTCGACCGCGGTCGCGCTGTCCATGCTCGCGCCGAAGGCGTAGCAGGAGTCGGTCGGGTAGGCGATGAGCGCGTCGTCCTGCAGCATCGCGACCACCTGTCCGATGCTGCGCGGCTGCGGGTCCTGGGGGTGGACGTCGAAGTACCTGGCCATGGTCCGAGCCTAGGCCCGGGTGGGCGTGGTCGCTCAGGTGACCTCGCAGCGGTCGAGCTCGCGGTCGAGGGCCTCGTGCTCGGCCTCGGTGGCCCACAGGCCGTGGTCGGCCTTCACCTCGATGAGGATGACCGCGTAGGCGCACCGGAACCCCCGGTTGGGTGGCTGCCACGTCGCGGCGTCCCCGGCCCCCTTCTGCTGGTTGAGCTCCCCGTCGACGGCGAGGAGGTTCGCAGGGTCGTTCGCGAAGTCCTGACGCTGCTCGGCGGTCCACTGCTGCGCACCCTTCTGCCACGCGTCGGACAACGGCACCACGTGGTCGATCTGCACCTCGGCGCTGCGCTCGCCCCGCTCGAAGTCGATGCCCTCCCCCGAGTACGGGTCCAGGAGCGTGCCCGTGAGGACGACGCACCCCTGGGTGCCCTCCTTGACGGTGATGGCGGTGAGGTCCCGCGCCAGGATGTCGTTGCGGGTGTCGCAGCCGTTGCGGTCGACGTCGGCCCACGCCGGTCCGAACTGCTCGCGCTCGTACCCCGTGCGTGGTGCGCGGCCCTTGATCTCGATCGTGCCGAGCGCGGCCTCGGCGGACTCGAGGCGCTCGGCGCTCACCGTGACCTGGTAGCCCGGAGGGCGCGCCCCCAGGACGTCGGGCAGCCCCAGCTCCTCGCCCGTCTGCGTCGCGCTCAGCAGTGCACCGGCCAGGAGGACGACGATCGCCGTCGCGACCGACGACAGGCGGGCGCGCACGCGGCTGCGACGACGAGAACGGGGGCGACTCACGTCCGTACCGTGCCACAGCGCACCGACAGGGACGCGCGGGTGCGCGGTGGGGGTGTGGGTGCTGGGCCGGGGTCCACAGGAGAGGGGGAGTGGTGCCCGTTCCCGGGGTGCGGCTGGTCCAGTTCAGCGGTTGGGGTGCTGACCAGGGGCTTCGGCTCCCGCCTGCGACGTGCCACCCCCGCGCTGCAGCTCGCGGTGCAGCTCGCGGTGGTCCTCGAGACCGTCCCGCACGCCCCGTCGCACGGCGAAGTACGTGATGTACGCCCAGGCGAACAGTGCCAGGGCGGCGAGGACCAGTGGTGTCAGGGCATCCATGGACTTCCCTCCTCGTACTCGGCTGCGCAGCCACCGTAGGTCAGTCGGGATGTCCAGGCTCACCGCCCTGGGCCACGGGCGCCCGGCCCTGGCGCACGGACGCACCCGGATGAGGGGACGGCGACGCGGCTGCTGTC
Source organism: Actinotalea sp. C106 (assembly GCF_023630195.1). GTDB lineage: Bacteria > Actinomycetota > Actinomycetes > Actinomycetales > Cellulomonadaceae > Actinotalea. The sequence continues at coordinate 18,411 of NZ_JALPKN010000024.1, forward strand.
CACAGGGGACGGGCCGTGGCGACGCGGTCGGGCTCGGCGTTGCTAGGGTCCGGTGCTCATGGAGCAGGGGGAGGTTTGGGGCGTTCTGTCGTCTTCGGGCGCGCGCCGGCCGGTGCGGGGTGGCCGACGCGTGGCGGCGTGGGTCGCGGGTGTCGCGGTGCTGGGTGCGGTGCTGACCGGGTGCACCGACCCTGAGCCCGCGCCGAGCCCGCCGCCAGCTGCCGCGACGCCCACGCCGACACCGACGCCGAGCGAGACCGTCGAGGAGATCGCTGCTCCCGAGCGCCCCGCTGAGATGGAGCGCACCGACGAGGTTGGCGCGATCGCCGCGGCGGAGTACTTCATGCAGCTCTTCGCCTACGTCATGGCGACCGGGGACCTGGAGGAGTGGGATCGGGTCAGTGCCCAGGACTGCGGCTTCTGTTCGGGCCTGCGCTCAGATGTCGAAGGTGTCTATGGGGCCGGTGGCAAGTACCAGGGTGGAGGCGTGGCGCTCGAAGGCACCGAAGTGCTGGGTTTCGAAGAGGTGATCGGTGCGTACACCGTCGCAACGTCGTACTCGATCCAACCATTGGAGCAGCTCGACGCTTCAGGCGAGGTTGTCGAGGTCATCGATGCTGAGACCGGCGATGCCGGCCTTGACGTCATCTACAGCGCACGTGGTTGGACACTTCTCGGTGCGAGCACGCTCGAGAAATCGCCATGATCCGTCGGACTGCCTCCTTCTTCCTCGCTCTGTCGATGCTCACTCTGAGCGTGATGTCCCCGGCGGGGGCAGCGGGTGCTCAGGATCGAGCCAGTGGAGAGCCGTCTCGCGAATCGTTCGGTGCCATCGCTGGTGATGACCTGATCAAGCTCGAAGGCCGCCGGGCCCTGAGGGAGGCGGAGCGTGAAGGCCGAGTGCAGGTAGCTAGCGCACCCCCGACCTTCGAGTTCAAGCGCTCGCCGCTCCGCTTCTGCGGCACTGCCGATGCGTGGAGCGGTGGGGCTCCGTGCGTCGACGGGGCACCTTCGGGGGAGTGGGTGCGGACTTGTGACGACGGGTCGGTCGCGCTCGATCCTCTGTTCCGGCGCGCGCTCGACGCCACGACGGGCTCGCCGACCGGCGGATGGGAGCGGGTGATGGGCGACGAGGGATGCCCGGAGGACCCAGAGGTGGCAGAGCCCGTGGTCCTGTCCGCTGAGCAGTTCCGGGAGCTGCCGCTGCTCGCCTCGGCGGTGGAGGTGCAGCCGGGGCATGGTCGGGCGTTGATCAACACCGACCTGATCGTTTTCACGGTTGGCGAGCCGCAGGAGCTGAGCACGACAGTGCTGGGGGTGCCGGTGGCGGTGCGGGCCACGCCGGCGCAGTTCACCTGGGACTTCGGTGACGGGACGGTGCTGCAGACGGCCGACCCGGGGGCCGCCTACCCGGACCACACGGTGGCCCATCCGTACGGCTCGACGGGGACCTTCGCGGTGCAGCTGACCACAGAGTGGTCGGGGCAGTTCCAGGTCGACGGGTCGGGCACCTGGTTGCCGGTCGGGGGGACCGCGACGACCGTGTCGCCGGCCTTCGAGGTGACGGTGGAGTCGGCGCGCGCCCAGCTGGTCGACGAGCCGCTGCCCTGACCTGGGTACCATCGCGGATCCCCGAAGGAGCCCCCGCCTCATGCCTGACGTACCGACCAGTCGCCTCGGCCGCACCTTCAGCGTGGTCGCCCTTCTCGAGGCCGCCACCTGGGCCGGCCTCCTCATCGGCATGGTCCTCAAGCACGTCACCCGGACCACCGAGCTGGGGGTCCAGATCTTCGGCCAGCTCCACGGGATCATGTTCCTGGTCTACGTCGCCGTCGCGCTGGTCGCCGCCTACCGGCTTCGCTGGGGCTGGTGGGTCACCGGCCTGGCCCTCGCCGCCGCCGTCCCACCACTCGCGACCATCCCGCTCGAGCGGTGGCTCCGGGCCCGCGGCCTCGCGGGCGCCCACGCCGTCCCCGGAGGTCACTCCGCCCGCCACGCCACGGACGAGCGGGAGTCAGCCGCCGTCGGCTGACACGTGCTTCGGCCGACCGGCGCTTGGCCTGACGGCGCGCCCTCAGGTCGGCGCGCTACGACGCACCAGCTACCGGCGTCGCAGGACCGCCACGAGGAAGTCCGACCTCGGGCCGAACGGGCGCAGGTCCCACGTCGACAGCGCGACGTCGAGCACCAGGCCGGCGCGCTCGGCCTCGGCGAAGAACGTCTCGAAGGCGTAGCCCCGCCCCGCGCCGAAGCCCACGACCGCCCTGCCCTCCGGAGCCAGGTGCGTCGCGAACCGCCGCAGCACCTCCTCCTGCGAGCCCTCGGCCAAGAAGGTCATGACGTTGCCGGCGCACACGATCACGTCGAAGGGCTCCTCGACCCCGCGCGCAGGCAGATCCAGCTCGGCGAGGTCCCCCACCAGCCAGCGCGGCCCGGGGTGGTCCGCCTCCGCGGCCTCGATCAGCACCGGGTCGACGTCCACCCCCACCACCGTGTGGCCACGGGCAGCGAGCTCAGCCCCCACGCGGCCAGGACCGCACCCGGCGTCGAGCACCCGCGACCCCCGCGGCACCATCGCATCGACCAGCCGCGCCTCGCCCGCGAGGTCCGCGCCGTCGGCCCGCATGCGGCGAAACCGTTCGACGTACCAGTGCGAGTGCTCGGGGTCAGCAGCGACCTTGGCTTCCCAACGACTCGGCGAACGCATGCCCCCCAGTCTGCGCCACCGGCGCCCCTCCACCCGACGAGTGGTCACTTCTTGTCGCTATGGGCCTCTCGCGATGCGGCAAGAAGTGACATCTCGACGCGCGCGGCGGCGCCGGGCGGTGCGGCGGTGGGGAGCGGCGGCGCGGGGAGGTTGGGGGGAGGCGCGGCGCG
>NZ_JALPKN010000250.1 GCF_023630195.1 Actinotalea sp. C106
GTCGTGGCGGTGACCGCGACCGGCCGCGAGGGCGACGACCTCGCGGCCGCCCTGCGCTGCTACCTCCCGGCCGACGACGTCGCCGTGCTGCCGTCCTGGGAGACCCTGCCGCACGAGCGGCTCTCGCCGCGCAGCGACACCGTGGCCAAGCGGCTCGCGGTCTTCCGTCGCCTGGCCCACCCCGACGAGGGCAGCGTCCAGGGCGGTCCGGTGCGGGTGCTCGTCGTCCCGGTCCGGGCGCTGCTGCAGCCGGTGGTCGCGGGGCTCGGCGAGCTCGAGCCGGTGGCCCTGCAGGCCGGGGCCCAGGCCGACCTCGAGGACGTCGTCGAACGCCTGGTGGCCGCCGCGTACACCCGGGTGGACATGGTCGAGCGGCGTGGGGAGTTCGCGGTGCGCGGCGGGATCCTCGACATCTTCCCGCCGACCGACGACCACCCCCAGCGGGTCGAGTTCTGGGGGGACACGGTCGAGGAGATCCGCTGGTTCGCGGTCGCCGACCAGCGCAGCCTCGAGGTCGCGGTGGACGGCCTGTGGGCCCCGCCCTGCCGCGAGATCCTGCTGACCGAGCCCGTCCGGGCCCGCGCCGCAGCCCTGGTCGAGCAGCTTCCCGGGGCTGCGGAGATGCTCGAGAAGCTCGCCGAGGGCATCGCCGTCGAGGGCATGGAGTCCCTCGCCCCGGCCCTGGTCGAGGAGATGGTGCCGTTGCTGGACCTGGTCCCGGCCGGTGCCCTGCTGGTCGTCGCCGACCCCGAGCGGGTGCGTCGTCGGGCCCATGACCTCATGGCCACGACCCAGGAGTTCCTCGACGCCGCGTGGACCGCGGCCGCCGCCGGGGGCAGCACCCCGATCGACCTGCGTGCGGCCTCCTTCGCGGGGTACGCCGAGACCCGCGAGCTCGCCCTAGAGCGCGGCCTGGGCTGGTGGACCCTGAGCAGCTTCACCCTCGCCACCGACGAGCTCGCCGCCCAGGACGAGGCGGCCTCAGGTGCCACGCAGGCCGAGACCACCCCTGGCGCGGGGCCCGACGGCGAGGCGACGAGCCTCGTGGTCGGGGCACGGGACGTCCGCGGCTACCAGGGGGACGTGCAGCGCGCGGTCACCGACCTGCAGGGGCTGCAGCGCGAGGGCTGGAGCCTGGTGCTCACCACCGAGGGGCACGGCCCGGCGCAGCGCATGGTCGAGCAGCTCGGCTCCCTCGAGGTCCCGGCCCGCCTGGTCGGTGAGATCACCGAGAAGCCCGTGAGCGGCGTCGTCCTGGTGACCCCCGCCCCTGTCGGTCGGGGGTTCGTCGCGGACGAGCTGCGGCTCGCCGTCTTCTCCGAGGCGGACCTGACCGGCCGGGCCGGCACCTCGACGCGGGACATGCGGACCATGCCCTCGCGGCGCCGCAACACGGTCGACCCGCTCGCCCTGCGCCCGGGGGACTTCGTGGTCCACGAGCAGCACGGGGTCGGCAAGTTCGTCGAGCTCGTGCAGCGCACCATCGGCAGCGGCCCGACGGCGGGACGCCGCGAGTACCTCGTCATCGGGTACGCGGCCTCCAAGCGGGGCCAGCCCGGGGACCGGCTGTACGTGCCGACCGACCAGCTCGACCAGGTCACCAAGTACACCGGTGGCGAGTCGCCCAGCCTCAACAAGATGGGCGGCTCGGACTGGGCCAAGACCAAGGGGCGGGCCCGCAAGGCCGTCAAGGAGATCGCCGGCGAGCTCATCCGCCTGTACTCGGCGCGGATGGCCACCCAGGGGCACGCCTTCGGGCCGGACACCCCGTGGCAGGCAGAGCTCGAGGACGCCTTCGCCCACGTCGAGACCCCCGACCAGCTCGTCACCATCGAGGAGGTCAAGTCCGACATGGAGAAGACCGTGCCGATGGACCGCCTGGTGTGCGGCGACGTCGGCTACGGCAAGACCGAGATCGCCGTCCGTGCGGCGTTCAAGGCCATCCAGGACGGCAAGCAGGTCGCGGTGCTCGTCCCCACGACCCTGCTGGTCCAGCAGCACCTGGACACCTTCGCCGAGCGTTACGCCCCGTTCCCCGTGACCGTCAAGGCCCTGTCCCGGTTCCAGACCGAGTCCGAGTCCCGCGAGGTGGTCGACGGGCTGGCCGACGGCACCGTCGACCTGGTCATCGGCACGCACCGCCTCATCACGGGCTCGGTGCGGTTCAAGGACCTCGGCCTGGTGATCGTCGACGAGGAGCAGCGGTTCGGCGTCGAGCACAAGGAGACCCTCAAGCAGCTGCGCACCAACGTCGACGTGCTCGCGATGAGCGCGACCCCCATCCCGCGCACCCTCGAGATGGCCGTGACCGGCATCCGCGAGATGTCGACCCTGGCCACCCCGCCCGAGGAGCGGCACCCGGTGCTGACCTTCGTCGGGGCCTTCGACGAGAAGCAGGTCACGGCGGCCATCCGGCGCGAGCTGCTGCGCGAGGGGCAGGTCTTCTACATCCACAACAAGGTCGACTCGATCGAGCGCACCGCCTCACGGCTGGCGGAGCTGGTCCCCGAGGCCAGGATCGCCACCGCCCACGGCAAGATGGGCGAGCACCGCCTCGAGCAGGTGATCGTCGACTTCTGGGAGAAGAGGTTCGACGTCCTGGTCTGCACCACGATCGTCGAGACCGGTCTGGACATCTCCAACGCCAACACCCTGATCCTCGAGCGGGCCGACCTGCTCGGCCTGTCCCAGCTGCACCAGCTGCGCGGGCGCGTGGGACGTGGCCGGGAGCGGGCCTACGCCTACTTCATGTATCCGCCCGAGCGGCCGCTCACCGAGACCGCCCACGACCGGCTCGCGACCATGGCGGCCAACACCGACCTGGGTGCGGGCATGCAGATCGCCCTCAAGGACCTCGAGATCCGCGGGGCGGGCAACCTGCTGGGCGGCGAGCAGTCCGGGCACATCCAGGGGGTCGGCTTCGACCTCTACGTCCGCATGGTCGGCGAGGCCGTCGCGGCCTACCGCGGCGAGGCCGAGGAGCGTCCGGCCGACGTGACCCTCGAGCTGCCGGTCGACGCGCACGTGCCGCACGACTACATCGCCCACGAGCGGCTCCGTCTCGAGGCCTACCGCAAGGTCGCCGACGCGACGACGCCCGAGAAGATCGAGGCCGTGCGTGCCGAGCTGACCGACCGGTACGGCACGCCCCCCGAGCCGGTCGAGAACCTCTTCGCGGTGGCGGCCTTCCGCAACCGGGCTCGCGGGGCAGGCCTGACCGACGTCACGGCCCAGGGCAAGTTCGTGCGGTTCGCGCCGGTCGAGCTCGCCGAGTCCGCGACCCTGCGGCTCAAGCGGCTCTACCCCGGGACCGTCCTCAAGCCCGCGGTGCGCACCGCCCTGGTGCCCTTCCCGACGACGGCACGCATCGGGGGCCGCCCGCTCGCGGGCCGCGAGGTCCTGGCCTGGGCGGCCGAGCTCATCGAGGCCGTTCTCGGGGGCGACGTCGCAGCGGCGGCCGCCGTCGGGACACGGGCGACGGAGGGCACCTGAGGTCTACCACGGACCGGCGCACCCGGCGCGGGGCCCGGGTCGCCTACGATGTTCGGCGCGGGTGCCGCCAGGTGCCCTGACGAGGGAGGCGTGCACGTGAGGGTGCGGACGGCAGCAGCGGTCGCAGCAGCGACGACGACGGCGATGCTCGTGACGGGGTGCTCTGGCACCCCTGGTGCGGCAGCCGTGGTCGAGGGACGCACGATCACCCAGTCGACCCTCGACGCGGCGCAGCAGGACCTCGCGCCGATCTTCCAGGGGGTCGACGCGCGCACGGTGCTCGTGGGGCTGATCGTCGCCCCGTACTTCCTCGAGGCGGCGGCCGAGAACGGCGTGGCGGTCTCGGAGGAGCAGGCCGTCGAGGTCGTCAACCAGGGGCTCGCGGAGAGCGGTCAGGAGCTGTCCGAGCTGAGCGAGGGTGCCCTCGAGGTGCTCCGCTTCTCGCTGGCCTCCCAGAGCCTGCAGCAGCTCGAGGACGCCCCCGCGATCATCGGCGAGGTCGAGGCGGAGATCTTCGAGGCGGACGTCACGATCAACCCGCGGTACGGCGAGCTGGACCCCGAGACCGGCCAGATCGTCGCCGAGACCCTGCCCTGGCTCCACGTCGGGGAGTGACCCGTGCCGTCGACCGGTGACGGGACGGCCGAGCTGAGCGAGCTCGTCGCCGTGATGGACCTGCTGCGCTCGCCCGGTGGCTGCCCCTGGGACGCCGAGCAGACCCACGCCTCGCTGGTCCCGTACGCGATCGAAGAGGTCCACGAGGTCGTCGAGGCGATCGAGAGCGGAGACCGGGCAGACCTGCGCGAGGAGCTCGGCGACCTGCTCCTGCAGGTGGTCTTCCACGCCCGCGTGGCCCAGGAGCACCCCGCGGAGCCCTTCGGCATCGCCGAGGTGGCCGCAGGGATCACGGCCAAGCTCCGACGCCGGCATCCGCACGTCTTCGAGGTCGAGGAGCCGGGCCGCGGCGGCTCGGGCGAGGCCCCGGTGGGCAGCGAGGACCAGCACGCCCGCTGGGAACGCATCAAGAAGACCGAGAAGAACCGCGCCTCGGTGCTCGACGGCATCCCCGCCGGGCTCCCGGCCCTGGCGCGCGCGCAGAAGGTGCTCGGCCGCGCCGACCTTGCCGGGCTCGTGGCCGGGCTCGTGGACGGGGACGTGGCAGCCGGGCCCGACGCAGGGGCC
>NZ_JALPKN010000251.1 GCF_023630195.1 Actinotalea sp. C106
GGCCGCGGCGGCGCGCTACGGGGCGTGGCGCGCGACGGACCGGGGGCGACCACTCGATCCTGACGGGGTCGACCGGGCCCGGGCCCGGGCACTGGTCGAGGCTGCGCTGAGCCGGGGGAGCGGTCCGGTGCGGCTCGACCAGGAGCAGACCGCTGACCTGCTGGCCTGCTACGGGCTGCACCTGTGGCCGGCCCTGCCCGCGGACGACGTGGACTCGGCGTGCGCAGCCGCCGAGCGCCTGGGGTGGCCGGTCGCGCTCAAGGCTGCTGCCGACCACCTGCGCCACCGGATCGACCTCGGCGGCGTGCGGCTGGACATCGCCGGGCCCGAGGAGCTCACCGAGGACCTCACCCAGATGCGTGAGCACCTCGCCGACCTCGGGGCCGGGGACGCCCGGTTCGAGGTCCAGCGCATGGCCCCGGGCGGGGTGGCCTGCGTCATCCGGACCAGCGAGGACCCGCGGTTCGGTCCCGTGGTCGCCTTCGGGCTGGCGGGGGACGCGGTCGACCTCCTCGGGGACGTGAGCTACGGCGTCGCGCCGCTGACCGACGTCGACGTGAGCGAGATGGTGCGTGCGGTGCGTGCGGGGCCGCGGCTGTTCGGGTACCGGGGTCTACCGGCCCTCGACGTGGGTGCCCTCGAGGAGGTCCTCGCCCGTGCGGCGACACTCGCCGAGGACCTGCCCGAGGTCTACGCCCTCGAGCTGCACCCGGTCGTGGTCGCCGAGCACGGGGCCGCGGTGCTGGGCGGCCGCATCGAGCTGGCCGGTGCCGGTCGGGCCGACGGCGCCCGACGGGCGTTGCCCGAGTAACCTTCTCCGGTGCGGGCACCCGGCCCGGAGGATGGAAGGATGGCGTGGTGCCTGCAACGACCAAGGAGCTGCGCCGGAGCCTGCATCACGCGGGCTACTACCCGGACCTGGTGGCGGACGTCGTCGACGTCGCGCTGGCGGGCGAGGAGGTGGTGGCCCACCTGGTGCACCCCGAGACGACCTTCGACTCGGTCGAGGTGCGGCGCCACCTCACGGTGCTGGTCCTGACCCCCACGCGTCTGGTCCTCGCCCACGTCGACGACCACCCCGCGGACAGCGAGCACCCCTCGGCGAGCGCCTCGGCGACCACCGAGTCCGTCCCCCTGGCGCGCCTGCAGTCGGTCGGTCTGACCCACGTGGTCCACGACCCGGCGACGCACCGCAGCGGTGCCCTGCCCGCCGAGCTCACCCTGGTGCTCGGCTGGGGGGCGATGCGTCGCATCGACCTCGAGCCCGCGAGCTGCGCCGACCCGGCCTGCGAGGCCGACCACGGCCTGACCGGGACGAGCGCCCCCGACGACGCCGTGGTGCGTGTCTCGGCCCACGCCGAGGGCCTCGAGGCCGTCCGCGCCGCGATGGACTTCGCCCGTGCGCTGTCGACCGCGGTGGCCCGGGCCCGATGACGGCGGCGTACGACCTCGCCGCGGCTTTCGAGGAGGCAGGGCTCCTCGCCCCCGACTACGGCGGCCTGTGCCTCGACGGGGTTCTGCCGGCCGCCGCATCCGCCGTCGGCTCGCAGGACCAGCACCACGAGGCAGCCCGGGTGCGGCTGGGGGTCCCGCGGGCGTCACGGGTCTGCGTGGTGCTCGTCGACGGCCTCGGCCACGCCATGCTGAGCGAGCGTCGCGGCCACGCGCCGTTCCTGCGCGGTCGCCTGGACGAGGCCCGGGTGCTGACCGCAGGCTTCCCGTCGACGACGGCGACCTCGATGGGGCTGTTCGGCACCGGCTGCGCCGCCGGGCGCACGGGCCTCGTCGGGTACAGCGTGCGCAACCCCGACACTGGAGGTCTGGCCAACCTCGTCGCCTGGGAGGGCGCCGGACCGGCCGAGAGCTGGCAGCGCGAGCCCTCGGTCTTCGCTCAGCTGGCGGCCTCGGGGGTCGAGGTGACGTCGGTGGGCCCTGGCCGTTTCGCCGGGTCGGGGCTGACTGAGGCAGCCCTGCGCGGAGCCCGGTTCGTCGCGGCCGAGCCTCTCGCGGACCGTGTCGACGCGACCCTCCACGAGCTCACCGCCCCGGGGCTGGTCTACCTGTACTGGGGCGAGGTGGACAAGGTCGGCCACCACGAGGGCTGGCAGTCCCGGGCCTGGGCCGACGAGCTGACGACGGCCGACCGCGAGCTCGCGCGCCTGGCGCGCTCGGTCCCCCGGGACACGCTGCTGCTCATCACGGCGGACCACGGCATGGTCGACGTCGACCGCAGGGCCCTCGTCGACGTCGCGACGACCCCGCCTCTGGCCGCCGGGGTCGAGGTCGTCGCCGGCGAGCCGCGGGCCACGCACGTGCACACGCGGCCCGGTGCTGCCCTCGAGGTCGCCGACCGGTGGCGGACCACCCTGGGCGAGGCGGCCGTCGTAGCCACGCGGGACGAGGCGATCGCTGCCGGATGGTTCGGGCCCGTGGCCGAGCACGTCCGCCCCATGATCGGTGACCTCGTCGTCGCGGCGACGGGGGTCGCCGGCGTCGTGGACTCGCGGACCCAGACGCCCCGCTCGATCGCGCTGCGTGGGATGCACGGCTCGTTCACCCCGGGGGAGATGCAGGTCCCCCTCGTCGTGGTGGCCTGAGGGAGGGGCGGTGGCCGAGCTCGTCTTCTTCAGCGGCACCATGGACTGCGGCAAGTCCACCCTGGCCCTGCAGCTCGACCACAACCACGCGGCCCGTGGACGTGGTGGCGTGGTCTTCACGCGCAACGACCGGGCCGGGGTCGACGTCCTCTCCTCGAGGCTCGGGTTGCGGCACCCCGCCTCCGAGGTGACCGACACGACGGACTTCTGGGACGACGTCGTCCAGCGCCGCACCCGGGGCGAGCGCGTGGACTACCTCGTGTGCGACGAGGCGCAGTTCTACACCACGACCCAGGTCGAGCAGCTCGCGGCCCTCGTCGACGAGATGGGCGTCGACGTGTTCGCCTTCGGCATCACCGCGGACTTCCGCACCCGCCTGTTCCCGGGCTCGGCCCGCCTCATCGAGCTCGCCGACCGGGTCGAGGTGCTCCAGGTCATGTCCCTGTGCTGGTGCGGGGCGCGGGCGACCCACAACGCCCGCACGGTGCGCGGGATCATGGTGGTCGAGGGCGAGCAGGTCGTCGTCGGGGACACCGATGCCGCGGCCGAGGTCGGGTACGAGGTCCTCTGCCGACGGCACCACATGCGGCGGATGACGGTCGCCGCAGCACGGGCGACCTCGTCCGCCCCCGACACCCTGCCGTTCCCGCTCGAGGACTGAGCCCTCAGGCGCTACTCGGGCTTGGCGCCGAAGACGATCTCGTCCCAGCTCGGGACCGACGCGCGACCCCGGCGCGACCGCGCCCGGGGTGCCGTGGTCGTCCGCTCGGGGACCTCGGTGGGCTCGGCCTCCTCCGCGTCGCTGCGCGGTGCGGCGGTCGGGGCCTCCTCGGGATCGAGGGCCTCGGGGGTCGGCGGCTCCTCGCCCTGCCCGGCTGCGGGGGACAGCACCGGCGGCAGCCGGAGCACCCGGGCGTCGGTCGCCTGGTCGGGCCGGGAGTGCGGGGGGTGGGCCGCGGGCACGGGGCCCAGGTCGCGGCCGAACACCTCCGGGTTGTCGAAGTCGAAGGTGTGCTGAGGCCCGAAGCCCTCGAAGGCCTCGTCCTCCTCCTCGTCGAGATCGAGCTGCTGGCGCACGCCCCGGCGATCCGTCAGGTCGTCGAGCAGGGCTGCGGTCTCCTCGTGCGGGTCCGCCTCGGGAGGCTCGACCTCGACCGGCGGGTCGATCGACGCGAGCAGCGGCCCGAGGGCGGCGTCGACGTCGACCTCGAGCGAGCTGCGGACCGCCGCCAGGTGGCGCCGCGGGATGGGGCTGTCCGCGAGCTCGGTCTCGGACAGCCAGCGGGCCTCGTCGTCGACCGCACGGACCGTGCGGGTGGCCGCTTCGTAGGTCCAGCGGGCCGAGCGGACGGCCCCGCCGACCTCGAAGCGCATCTCGACCGTCCACGGCGCGCTGCCGTGCCGGTGGGCGTCCCAGCCGATGCTGGCCGAGTCCACCCCGCGGGTCGCCAGGCGGTCGGTCACCAGGTCGCCGAGCTCAGGGGCCCCGGGGTCGTGCCCGATGCGGGTGCTCCGTGCCTGCTGGGCGACGTACTCACGCTCGGCAAGGACGGGACCGGTGTAGCGGCGGACGATCTCGACCCGCATGCCCGAGTCCTCCGCGACCTCCTCGGCGCTCGCCCCGGCACGGACCCGGGCCTGGATCTCTCGCGGGGGCAGGGCCCCCGCCGCCTCGGCGCGGACCTGCTCGAGCTGGGGCCGGTCGCGCCGGACCGCAGCACGCAGGGCCTCGTCGATGGGCAGCCGGAACCGCTGACCGTCGGGTCCTTCGAGGACGACGTGCTCGCCGCCCTCGTGCAGACCCACGAGACTGAGCTCGCTCATGACACCTCCTACGCCCTGAGCACGAGGGTGCCACCTTCCCGGGCGTGGCGCCGGGAGGTGCCCCGGTGTGCCGTGGCTCGGTGGTGTGCGCGGACCCGACCCTGCGGGGTGGGGCAGGATGGGCGGGGTGAGCCTCGACCAGCAGCCCGAGCCCGGCCGTCCTGACCCCGACGGGGCAGGCGACCCCGGTCCGGCGGCGGGAGGGCTGCCCGACGCAGGCACCGTGGCCGAGCTGGTCGCGCTGGCC
>NZ_JALPKN010000252.1 GCF_023630195.1 Actinotalea sp. C106
TGGCCGTGGCCGCCGTCGTCCCGGCCTCGTCCGGGGCCGAGCTCCTGGGGCGCCTCGCCTGGGAGGTGGTCGGCGCTGGTCTGGCCGGCGCGGGGGTGGGCGTCCTCGCCGCCTGGGGGCTGCGGGTCGCGACGCGGCACCGTGACCTCGAGCCGGGCCCCGAGCTGGTGCTGACCGTCCTGCTCGCCGTCGCCACCCTCGGGATCGCCCGGTCGATCGGCACCGACGGCGTGCTCGCGGTCTTCGTCGCGGGGCTCGTCTACAGCTCCCGGGTCGGCGACGACGAGAGGATCGCGCAGGACGACGTCGACGAGGCCATCAACCGGTACGCGACCATCCCGCTCTTCGTGGTCCTCGGGGCGGTGCTGCCGTGGGGGGACTGGGTCGCCTTCGGCCCGGCAGCTCTGGTGTTCGCGGTGCTCGTCCTGGTGCTGCGGCGACCACCCGTGCTCCTGGCCCTGGCCCGACCGCTGGGCTGGTCCTGGCGGGAGGCCGGGTTCCTGGGCTGGTTCGGTCCGATGGGGGTCAGTGCGATCTTCTACCTCGCGCACAGCGCCGACGCCGGTGTGCGCGACCCTCGCGTCTTCGCCGCGGGGACCCTCGCCGTGACCGCGCCTGAGGCATCACCGACCTGGGCCCTAGGGCCCTCGTGCACGGTCCGGCGCAGATGTAACGCAGAATTCACCCGCAGGGGATGCGCCGAGCGCGTCCAGTGCGCAGACTCAATACACGAAGCACGTCGAGACAGAGGGGGGTGGCACCATGAACGAAGCCAAGGAGCAGGCCATGCGCGAGGTACGCGAGGAGAGCGTGGCGCAGGTCTACAGCCGTACGTCGGTGAGCAACCCGCGGCGCGTCCGCGTCTGAACCCACGGACGCGTCCTAGCCTCCGGGCTCCGGCCGAGAGGGCTCAGCCCGGACCGGCACCGACCCGCAGACCGCAGCCAGGGCCGGGATCGTCACCTGACGGTCCCGGCCCTGTCGCGCGTGGTGAGCCGAGCAGCAGGGGCCCCGGTGTGGCACGGTGGAGGCGTGCCCACCGAACGGCTCCCACGGCGACGGCAGGGCGTGCGACTGACCGCGCCTGACGACGCCCCTTCGCCCGCCGCCGCCCTCGCGGACGGCGAGCAGGCGCACCCGTGGTTCCTCACGGCCCTGCAGCGTGGCAACCGCCACACGCGGGTGAGCACCTGGAGCGAGGGCAACGACGTCCGCCCCCTGGTCCACGGCCGCCCCTACTTCAGGGCCCTGGCGGCTGCGGTCGAGGAGATGCGCTCGGGAGACCTGCTGCTCTACGCCGGCTGGCGAGTCGACCCGGACGAGATCGTCGCGGAGGACGGCACGACGATCTCCCGCCTCGTGGCGCGGGCAGCCCGGCGCGGGGTCGACGTCCGGGGCCTGATCTGGCGCTCGCAGATGGACCGGTTGCGATTCGCGCGACGGCAGAACCGCCGCTTCGCAGAGCTGATCAACGCCGTGGGCGGCCAGATCCTGCTGGACCAGCGGGTCCGGCCCTTCGGCAGCCATCACCAGAAGTACTTCGTGCTGCGCCACCCGGGGCGCCCCGCGCTGGACAGGGTCTTCCTCGGCGGCATCGACGTCGCGCACAGCCGTGGGGACGACGCCGACCACCACGGTGACGCCCAGCACGTCCCCTTCAACCGGTGGTACGGGGGCAAGCCCTCGTGGCACGACGTGCAGATCACCGCCCAAGGCCCTGCGGTGCGCGACGTCGAGGAGTGCTTCCGCGAGCGCTGGGACGACCCTGCGTCCCTGTCCAGGCGTCCGGGACAGCTGGCTCGTCATCTGCTGGGCCGCCCCCGGCTCCGGCCCACACCGCTGCCCGAGCCGCTGCCCACGCCCGAGCCCCGGGGCTCGGCCGCCGTGCAGCTGCTGCGCACCTACCCCCAGCGCCGTCCCGGCTACCCCTTCGCCCCGCAGGGCGAACGGAGCGTGGCCCGGGGCTACGCCAAGGCCCTGCGCCGGGCCCGGCGGCTGGTGTACCTCGAGGACCAGTACCTGTGGTCGACCGATGTCGCCGAGGTCTTCGCCGAGGCGCTGCGCCGCCAGCCCGGGTTGCAGCTCGTCGCCGTCGTCCCGCGGTTCCCGGACCACGAGGTCAACGCCCCGTTCCCGGTCGCGCTGCATGCGCACACCCTGGCCCTGGACGTGGTGCGGGAGGCCGGCGGGGACCGGGTTCACATCCTGGACGTCGAGATCGACACGGGCCGCCCGGTGTACGTGCACTCCAAGGTGTGCGTGGTCGACGACGTGTGGGCGAGCGTGGGGAGCGACAACTTCAACCGTCGCTCGTGGACCCATGACTCCGAGCTGACCGCGGCCGTGGTCGACGACGCGCTCGACCTGCGTGAGCCTCTCGACCCGGGCGGCCTGGGGGACGGGGCGCGGGTGTTCGCCCGGAGGCTGCGCCTCGAGCTGTGGCGCGAGCACCTGGACCTGCCGGACGACACGGGGCTCGTCGACCCTGACGAGGCGGTCGCGACCCTGCTCAGCAGCGTCGCGGCCCTCGACGCCTGGTACGCGGGGGGCTGTGAGGGGCCCCGACCACGGGGGCGGCTGCGCACCCACGTCATGACGACGCCGACCACCCGGCAGCGCCGTACGGCCTTCCTCGCCTACCGGGCCTTCGTCGACCCCGACGGACGCCCGCCGCAGATGAAGGTCCGCGGGCACCACTGATCCCCCGCCCGGGCGCGGGGCGGGAGGCGCTCAGAGCCCGAGGACGGCCTGGGCCACGAGGAAGTAGACGATGAGGCCGGTGGTGTCGACGATCGTCGTGATGAACGGGGCGCTGACGACCGCCGGGTCGACCCCCACCTTCTTGGCCAGCATCGGGATCACGGCACCCGCGGTGGTCGCCAGGGTGCAGACGATGACCAGGGCGAGGGAGAGCACCAGGGCGACGTCGGCCCCGACGAGGACGGACACCGGGACGAAGGCCACGGCGGCCAGCGCACCACCGAGCAGCGCGCCGGTGACCAGCTCGCGCCACACGACCCGCGGCAGGTCCCGGAACCGGACGTCCCCCACGGCCATCGCGCGCACGACGGTCGTGACCGCCTGGGCCCCCGTGTTCCCCCCGGTGCCGATGAGCAGCGGGATGAACAGCGCGAGGCTGACGACCTCGGCGAGGGTGTCCTCGAAGTGGTCGAGGACGTTGACGGTCAGCGCAGCGGCCGCGATGAGCACGAAGAGCCACAGGATGCGGCTCTTGACCAGGTCGAGCACCCGGGTCGCGAGGTAGGGCCGACGCAACGGCTCCGAGGCCCCGGTCCGGGCGAAGTCCTCGCTCTCCTCGTGCTCGAGGATGCGCATCGCGTCGTCGACCGTGAACAGCCCGAGCAGGCGCTGCTCGGCGTCGACCACGGGGACAGCCAGCGTCCCGTGGTCGCGCACCGAGCGGGCGGCGACCTCCTGGTCCTCGGTGGCCTGCACGACGATCGCCGGGGACATCACCGCGCGGACCGGCACCTGGGGGTCGGTGACGAAGAGCCGACGGAGCGAGACCACACCGACCACCTCGTGCCCGGGGCCCACGACCGGCAGGGTGTAGATCATCTCGGCGTCGGCCTCGTGGGAGCGGACGTGCTCGAGGGCCTCGCCCACCTCGAGGTCGACGGGCACGTGCACCACCTCGGGCGTCATCCGACGGCCGGTGGACTCCGGCGGGTAGTCGAGCAACGCCGTGGTCATGGCGCGCTCGTGCGGGCTCAGGGCCGCGAGGAGGGTCGAGGTGACCGGGGCCGGGAGCTCGTCGAGCAGGGTCGCACGGTCGTCAGGGTCCAGGCCGGAGATGAGCTCGGCGACCGTCCCCTGCTCCATCCCGTCGAGGAGCTCCCCCTGCAGGGTCGCGTCGAGGTCCTCGAAGACGTCCAGGTCGATCCCCTGGGGCAACGCACCGAAGGCGACCGCGCGGGAGGAGGCGTCGAGACGTTCGAGCTCGTCGACGATCGCGGGAACGTCGAGGCGGAGCAGGAGGTCACGGACCCTGGGCAGGTCCTCCGCGCGGGTCGCGGCGACGAGGTCGTCCACGGTCATCCACCTCCACGGTGATAGGGCGACGCACGGTCCCCGACGTCGGCCGGGTGCCGCGCGGTGGGCCGTGCCATCGTCCCCGACAACCGCCCCGGGCGCCCGTGGCGCAAGCCCGTGGAGATCGACGACACATCCTCGGTGACAGGGTCAGTGACGGAACCAGGCACCTCGGAGGACGACGATGGACGCACCCCGGAGAACGTCAGGGCTCCGTGCCGGGGCCGTCGGAGTCGTCGCCGCCCTGGCCCTGGCCGCGTGCGCCTCCGCCCCCGAGGTGGCCGCGCCCCCTGCCGTGCAGCGCGGCCAGACCCTGCCCGTCGAGCTCGGCGACCTGACGGCCCGTGACGTCGGGCGGGCCCACACCGCCTTCGGCCTCGACCTGCTGCACCTGCTGTGCGCCCAGGCCCCCGACGAGAACACCACGGTCTCCCCGACGTCGGCCGCCCTGGCCCTGGGCCTGCTGCACCCCGCCGCCCGGGGCACGACGGCCGAGACCTTCGGGGACCTGCTCCACCTGCCCGCCTGGTCACCCGAGCTCGCAGCCGCCCTGCAGGCGCACGACGCCGGCC
>NZ_JALPKN010000253.1 GCF_023630195.1 Actinotalea sp. C106
CCGTCGCGGTCCTCGCCGTGCCCGGTGTGGTGGCGTGGCAGCAGGCCGAGCGGGCCCAGCAGGCCGAGGCCCAGGCCGCCACCCTCACCGAGCTCCTCGGGGGCACGCAGACCGTGCTCGTCCGCAGCGAGGTCACCGGTGGTGGCGAGGCCGTCGCCCTGCTGGGCGACCGCAGCGCCGCCCTGGTGGCGAGCGACCTGCCCGACCTCGACGAGGACGCCGTCTACCAGCTGTGGGCCATGCGCGACGGCGTGCCCGTGGACGCAGGGCTGCTCGAGGTGCGCGAGGGGCAGGTCCAGGCGACCGCCGCCGAGTACCAGGCGGGGGACGGCCTGGCGGTCTCGGTCGAGCCCGCGGGCGGCTCGGCCCAGCCGACCACCGAGCCCGTGGTGGTCCTGCTGCCGGGCTGAGACGCTCGCACGGTCTCTGAGCGCCTCGTCCGGGTGAGGTCCGGAGGTGTTCCCTCACACCGTTCCGACGGGTGCCGATGGGCCCCCCGTGAGCGTTCGGACCGGAGGAGGGCGAGTCGTGCCTGCTCGACCCACGGTCCTGGCCCTCGCCGAGCACATCAGCGGCCCCTACGGCGGTGAGGTGCTCAGCGGCATCCTCCGGGAGGTGACCGCCGCCGGGGGACGGCTCGTCGTCGTGCAGACCGCGAGCTTCGGCGAGCGTGGGTCGGCGTCACCCGTTCCTCGGGCGATGCCCCTGGCTGCGCGTGCGGTGGACGCGGTCGTCGCGATCGCCCCGACCTCGGCGGCGCCGTACCTCGCGACGCTGCGCGACTCCTCGGTGCCGGTCGTCTTCACCAGCCAGCCGTGCCCCGACGGCGTGGCCCCGAGCGTGGGCCCCGACAACCGCGGTGGGGTGCGGGCCGGCCTCGAGCACCTCCTGCGCCACGGGCACCGGCGCATCGCCTTCGCGGCCGACCTGCACCACCACGACCTGCGCGAGCGCGGCGAGGCCTACCGCGAGCTGATGGCCGAGCACGGGCTCGCGGTCGTGGAGCTGCCGCTGGCGGACAACCCCTACGGACCATCCGACGCGCAGGACGCGGTCACGACCCTGCTCGGGCTCGCGGACCGGCCCACCGCCGTCATGACCGCGACCGACCGGGGCGCCCTGGCCCTGGTCGCGGGCCTGACCGGGGCCGGCCTGCGGGTCCCCGAGGACGTCGCCGTCCTGGGCTTCGACGACATCGAGGACGCCGCCTACTCCACACCCAGCCTGTCGAGCGTGCACGTGCGCTTCGACGCCGTGGGCGCCCTCGCCGGGCAGCTCGCGATCGCGATGGCCCGCGGTGAGACGGTGCCCCCGGGCCCGTAGCTCGCCGCCACCAGCGTCGTCGTGCCGCGGGGCTCGTGCGGGTGCCGCGCGGACCTCGTCGCCGAGGACCGCTCCCGCCCGGAGGACCGGGCCGCAGCCGTGCCCACCAGCCGCGAGGAGCTCGGGGCCCTGCTGCACAGCGTGCTCGACGACCGGGGCAACGGCGCGGTGACCCCCGAGGTCGTCGACCTGGTCCTCGAGCAGGTCGACGCCGTGGTCGGCCGACCGGGCGAGGTGGACCGCGAGGAGGTCCTGGGACTGACCCGTGCCCTGTCCCGCAGCGCTCCCCGCACCGACACCATGCACGAGGTCGTCGTCGCGCTGACCGACTACCTCCAGCGGGTCACGAGCACCGCGGCGGGGGCCGACTCCCCCGGAGGCACCGCCCTGGCGGCCGCGCTGTGGCAGGTGCAGGCCTGGGGCGCGGTGCACCTGGGGCGCCAGCGCGAGGCCTCCGTGCTCGAGGCCGGGGAGGGGGTGGCCCGGCTGCTGCGCAGCACCGCGACCGAGTCCCAGGAGCTGGGCTGGTTGGCGGGCACCCACGTCAGGGCCGCGGTGCTCGGGCTGTGGACGGGCACCGCCGAGGGTGAGCTCCGGGTCGTCGGCGTGCACGAGGAGCCCACCTCACCGACGCCGGGGGGCGAGGACAGCACCCCTGCCGCCCTGCTGGCTCTCCCCCACCTCGGGACCACGCTGGCGGTCGAGGACTTCCCACCCGCGGCTCTCGTGGACAGGGCGCGGCAGGCCGAGGGCGAGGTGTGCGTCGTCGTCCCCGTGCGAGGGACCCGCGGGGACTGGGGGCTGCTCGCCCTCCTGGGCCACCTGACGACGCGGTGGGAGCGCGAGCCGTACCAGCAGTGGGCCGGTGCGCTGTGCCTGGCCTTCGAGAGCGAGCGGCTCGCCCAGGACGTGCGGGCCAGCCGTGAGCGCTACGCGATGACCGCCGAGGCCGCCAACGACGGGTTCTGGGAGGTCGACGTCGCGACGCGGACCGTCGACCTGTCCCGCCGTGCCCGCGAGCTCATGGACCTGCCGGACGACCTCGACCTCGGGCCGGAGACCTGGGCAGACCGCGTGCACCCCGAGGACCGCAGGCACGTGCGAAGCACGCTGCGCGCGCTCTTCTGGCACGCCGACGCCCCGGCCTCCCTCGAGCTGCGCGTGCGGCTCGCCGACGGCACCACGCGCTGGCTGCTCGCCCGCGCCCTGGGCGTCGCGGGCGAGGACGGGATCGTCGTCCGCCTCGTCGGCACGCTGACCGACATCGACGGCCGCAAGGCCCTCGAGGCCGAGCTCCACCAGGCTGCCTCCTTCGACACGGTCACCGGGCTGCCGAACCGCCGCACCTTCCACCGCTACCTCGAGCGGGTCGTCCAGAGGTCTGCCTCGACCCCGGCCGCGGGGTTCGCGCTCGTCTTCCTCGACCTCGACGGCTTCAAGCTGATCAACGACTCCCTCGGGCACCTGCGGGGGGACGAGCTGCTGCGCGTCACCGCGGACCGGCTGCGTGAGGGGATACGCGCGCTGGACGTCGCGGCCCGCTTCGGCGGGGACGAGCTCGCGGTGCTGCTGACCCACCCCGTGCCCCACGACCTGCTCGCGACGGTCAACGACCTCCAGCAGCGGATCGCGGCCCCCGTGACCCTGGGCGACCACGAGGTCACGATCACCGCGAGCATCGGGATCGTGACCTCGGCCGGGCGGTACGTCTCGGCCGACGACGCCCTGCGCGACGCCGACCTCGCGATGCACCACGCGAAGGAGGCCGAGGCCGGGAGCGTGCGCGTCTTCGACCCGGCGATGCACGTCCGCGCCGCAGGTCGGCTGCGCACCAGGGCCGAGCTGCGCACGGCCCTGGCCCAGGAGCAGTTCGAGGTGCACTACCAGCCGGTGGTCCCCCTCGACGGCGGCCCCCTGTGCCACGTCGAGGCCCTGGTGCGGTGGCGCCACCCCGACCGCGGTCTGCTGAGCCCGGCGCAGTTCCTCCCCACCCTCGAGGACGACGCAGCGATGATCCTGACCCTGGGTCAGTGGCTGCTCGACGAGGTCTGCCGTCAGGTCGCGGCCTGGCGCGCGGCGGGCGCCCCGGGCGTGAGCGTCGCTCTCAACGTCTCGCACCGGGAGTTCTGGGCCCCGGGGCTCGCCCAGCGCGTCGCCGACGCCCTCGCGCGTCACCAGGTGCCCCCCGCCAACCTCGTCCTGGAGATCACCGAGGGCGTGTTCATGGCAGAACCAGCCACCGCCCGCCAGGTGATGCAGGACCTCAGGGCCCAGGGGGTCAGGCTGCACATCGACGACTTCGGCACCGGCCAGTCCTCGTTGACGGCTCTGCGCACCTTCCCCTTCGACGCGCTCAAGATCGACGGCTCGTTCGTGCGTGAGCTCGGGGTCTCGACGCAGACCACCGAGCTGCTGCGGGTGATCGTCGACATGGGGCGCGCCCTGGACCTCGCGGTCGTCGCCGAGCACGTCGAGCACCGGGCCCAGGCCGACCACCTGCGCGTGCTCGGCTGCACCTACGCGCAGGGATGGCTGTACTCGCGCGCCCTGCCGGCCGCGCAGGTCACGCCCCTGCTCGGCACTGCCCTGCAGGCCCAGGGCAGCGCACTCGTGGGGGCGCAGCCCCGGCCGGTCTGACCGCGGTCACCGAGGGGCTTGGCGACCTGGACCGCTAGACGGCGGGACCGTCCGGCTCCTCCTCGCGCAGCCGCGGCGTGCCGGCCCGCTCGGGGCGCACGCCGTGCTTGTCGGCGTAGAAGGCGCGGACCCGGTCCATGTCGGCGCGTACGTCCCCGGTGACCACGAAGGTGTCGCCGACCCCGGCGGTGCGCGTCGGACCGTCGACGAACCCGAGGGTCAGCGGCAGGCCGGTACCCAGGGCCAGGCGGTAGAACCCGGACTTCCAGTGGTCGGTCCGGCGCCGGGTGCCCTCGGCGGCGATCACCAGGACGAAGTCCTCGGTGCCGGCCGCCTCCTCGACGAGGCGCTGGACGAGGCCACCGGCCCCGCGCCGGTCGGTCGGCACCGCACCCAGCCCGCGCAGCACGGGCCCCAGAGGCCACCAGAACAGCTCTCGCTTGACCAGCATGCGGGGTTTGACCTGAGCGTTCCACAGCACCATCAGCGTCAGGACGAAGTCCCAGTTCGAGGTGTGCGGGGCGCCGATGAACAGGCCCGAGCGGGGCGCGTGGCCGACGGCCCGCCAGCCGCTCAGGCGGAACAGCAGGCGGGCGAGGGCCCGGCGGACGGGCATGCCCGCCCGCC
>NZ_JALPKN010000254.1 GCF_023630195.1 Actinotalea sp. C106
GCCGTGCTCGCCCTGCGCCGCGCCGAGCGTGGCGAGTCGATGCCCACCGAGCCCCTGTACCTGCGCCGCCCCGACGTCACGCCCTCGGCCGGGCGCAAGCGGGTCAGCGGATGACGCAGGGCCCCCCGGCCCCGGTGCTGCGGCCGCTGGTCCGGGCGGACGTCGTCGAGGTCGTGCGTCTCGAGCGCGAGCTGTTCGGCCCGTCGGCCTGGTCCACGGCCATGGTGCAGGAGGAGCTCGACGGTCCGGGGCGCTGGTACGTCGGCCTCGACCAGGACGGTCCCGGGGCGCCGGGTCCGGTGGGGGCACGGCCGTCACCGGCCCTCATCGCCTACGCCGGGCTCTGGTTCGACGGCGAGGTGGCTCAGGTGATGACCATCGGCGTCGCCCCGGCCCAGCAGGGACGTGGGCTGGGGAGCCTCCTGCTGGACGCCCTCCTCGACCGTGCCCGCGGGTTCGCTGCCCGGGCGGTGCTGCTCGAGGTCCGGGTCGACAACGCCGCGGCGATCGGCCTGTACGAGCGGGCCGGGTTCCGGACGATCGGTCGCCGTCGGCGCTACTACCAGCCCGAGGACGTCGACGCCTTCACGATGGAGCTAGCGCTGCAGCCCGAGCAGCAGCCACGGCCTGGGCGCGGCGCGGCCGAGGGGTCATCGACCCCCGGGCCCGGCGAATAGGCTGGTCCCATGCCTGACGCCTCCCTGGTCCTGGGGATCGAGACCTCGTGCGACGAGACCGGGGTCGCCCTGGCCCGTATCCACGACGACCGCACCGAGCTGCTGGTCGACGCCGTCGCGAGCTCGGTCGACGAGCACGCCCGGTTCGGCGGGATCATCCCCGAGATCGCCTCGCGGGCCCATCTCGAGGCCATGGTGCCCACCATCCAGCGGGCCCTGGCCGAGGCCGACGTCGACCTGGGGCAGGTCGGGGCGGTGGCCGTCACGGCGGGGCCCGGGCTCGTGGGGCCGCTCACGGTCGGGGCCGCGGCGGCCAAGGCGCTCGCGGTCGGTCTGGGGGTGCCGCTGCACGGGGTGAACCACGTGATCGGCCACGCGGCGGTGGACGAGCTGGTCCACGGCCTCTTCCCCGAGCGGGTCATGGCGCTGGTGGTCTCGGGCGGGCACTCCTCGCTGCTGCTCGTCGACGACGTCGCGACCGACGTGACCGAGCTCGGCCACACCCTGGACGACGCCGCAGGGGAGGCCTTCGACAAGGTGGGTCGGCTGCTGGGCCTGCCCTACCCGGGTGGGCCGCACATCGACCGCCTCGCGCGGGAGGGCGACCCCGAGGCGATCCGCTTCCCGCGCGGGCTCACGGCTGCCAAGGACCAGGCCCGGCACGCGGACGACTTCTCCTTCTCGGGTCTCAAGACGGCGGTCGCCCGCTGGGTCGAGGCCCGTCAGGACGCGGGCCAGGAGATCCCGCTGCACGACGTCGCTGCCTCCTTCGCGGCAGCCGTGGCCGACGTGCTGACCGCCAAGACGATCGCGGCCTGCCGCCGCCACGAGGTCGACACCCTGGTGATCGGTGGTGGCTTCTCGGCCAACTCCCAGCTCCGGGAGCTGGCGGCCCAGCGCTGCGCCGAGGCGGGGATCACGGTCCGCATCCCCCCGATCCGCTACTGCACCGACAACGGGGCGATGATCGCCGCGCTCGGGGCCGCCGTGGTCCGTCGGGGGCTGCCGGCCTCGCCCCTCGACCTCGCGGTCGACTCCTCGATGCCGCTCACCCAGGTCACGGTCTGACCCACGGGGAGCGGCCCCAGGGCTCGTCCTGCCCCGGGGGTCGTCTCAGCCGAGCAGCCGCCACAGGCGCGAGCCGAGCACGAAGGCCACGGCTGCGGTCGCTCCGTGCATCAGGGCGCCCTGCCAGCTCATGGAGGTCTGCACCGAGAGCTCGGTCGCGGTGTGCGTGAAGGTCGTCACCGCGCCCAGCGGGTGCGTGGTGACGGTCCCGCCGCCCATGGCTTCGATCGCGTCGAGGGTCCCCGTCGCGTAGGCCCCCGCGAGGTACACCAGGGCGCCGACGGCCAGGACCGCGGCTGCGGCCCCCGTGGCGTAGCGGGGAAGCCGACGGCCGAGCTCGGCCGTGTACCCCTCGGCGAGCACCCGGGGGTGCCCGAGGTCGGTGATGGCCTGACGCATCCCCACCTCGGCCGCGGCCGCGGTCATCTCGGCCCGGAGCTCGCGCTTGATCCCCGTGAAGGCCTTGCTCGGGTAGTCCTGCATGGCCCAGCTGACCCGCGTCAGGTAGACCTCGCGTCGGACACGGTCGGGCAGGCTGGGGCGCCGTGCAGGCGCCGGACTCGTCGTCATGGGTGCTCCTGGTGAGGTCGCGGGTGGAGGGTCGGGATGGCTCGCCACGATCGCGAGCCGAGGGCGAAGGCGCCGGCGAGGACGGTCACGAGGAGCATCAGGCTCGGCCAGGAGAAGCTGCTCTCGAGGCCCATGCCGTCCGGGCCGTCGCGGGTGGTGAGGGGTGTGGTCATGGCTGGTCCCTGGTCGTGTCGGTCGGAGGGGCTGCGGCGGCCGGTGCGGCGGTCGGTGGCCGCTCGAGCACCTGCGCGACCGTGGCGCTCAGGGTGTGCCAGCCGGCGACGGCGTGACCGAGGTGCTCGTCGCCCGCGGTGGTGAGCAGGTAGTACTTGCGGGCGGGACCGCTGGTCGAGGGCACGAGACGTGAGGTGATGAGCCCCTCCCGCTCGAGCCGGGACAGGATCGGGTAGACGGTGCCGGCGGCGATGTCCTCGAGGCCCGCGGCCTGGAGCCGGGTGACGAGCTCGTAGCCGTAGGACTCCTGGTGGGCGAGGGTCCGCAGCACCAGCATGGGCAGGACGCCCTTGAGCAGCTGCGGGTCCCGGGCCATGAGACGAGGCTATACCTGGTACTAGGTATTGCCAAGTACCGGGTATAGCTGGGGCTCTGAGGCAGAGGGGAGCGTCGGGCCGAGGCCCGAGCGTCGCGCGCGGGACCGCGAGCTCAGAGCGGCTTGCCCGCCCGCATCTCGGCCACGAGAGAGGCGACGACAGCGTCGAGCTCACCACCGTTGCGTCGGGCCACGGCCCGCTGACGTTGGTAGGACGCGCCGCGCCGCAGGATCGTGCGCACCCCCTCGAGCTCGGCCGTGCAGCCGAGCCGGGCGGCGGTCGGGGCCAGGTCGGTGAGCAGGCGCTCGACCGAGTCGGTCACGAGCTCCTCACGCCCGGCCGCGTCGAGGATGATGATCGCGTCCATGCCGTAACGGGCCGACCGCCACTTGTTCTCCTGGGCGAACCACGGCTGCAGCGCAGGCAGCGGCTCGCCCTCGTCGATCATCGTCGAGAAGTGCTCGACGAGGCAGTGGATGAGCGCCGCGAAGGCGGCGACCTCGGTCATGTTGGACGCGCCGTCGCAGATCCTCATCTCGAGGGTGCCGAAGCGGGGGGAGGGGCGCAGGTCCCAGCGGATCTCGTCGAACTGGTCGATCACACCGGTGTGGATCATGTCCGCCGTGTACGACTCGAGCTGCTCCCAGGTGTCGAACTGGAAGGGCAGCCCCGCCGTCGGGAGCTGCTGGAACATCAAGGCGCGGTTCGAGGCGTAGCCGGTGTCCTTGCCGCCCCAGAAGGGCGAGGAGGCCGAGAGGGACTGCAGCTGCGGGAAGCAGGTCAGCACCGCCCGCAGGATCGGCAGCACCTTGGCCTTGTCCTCGATGCCGACGTGCACGTGGACGCCGTAGATGAGCATCTGGCGGCCCCACCACTGCGTGCGGTCGATGAGCGTCGCGTAGCGGGCCTTGTCGGTGACCTTCTGCTGGGTCCAGCGGGCGAAGGGGTGCGTGCCGGCGCACATCAGCTCCACGCGGAGCGGGTCGGTCACGGCCCGCAGCTCGTCGATGCTGCGCTGGAGGTCCGCGGTGGCCTCGCCGACCGTCCGGCACACCCCTGTGACGATCTCGACGGTGTTGAGCAGCAGCTCCTGGCGGATCGTCGGGTGCTCGCCCCCCTGCGGAGGAGCCACCGCGTCCAGCACGGTCTGGGCGACCTGGCGCAGGTCCCCCGAGTCGCTGTCCACGAGGGCGAGCTCCCACTCGATCCCGATCGTGGAGCGCTCGGAGCGGGCGAAGGGGATCTCCATCAGACCGGCTCCACGAGGAGCACCTGCTGGCTCCCGGCGATCCGGGTCAGCACCACGGTCGCCTCGGCGTCCCCCCGCAGGTCCAGCTGCTTGCGCAGCTGCTCAGGCACGACGGCGGTGCCCCGCTTCTTGATCGTCAGCCGACCCACGCCACGCTCGCGCAGCGCCGTGCGCAACCTCTTGAGCCCGAAGGGCATCACGTCAAGCACGCGGTAGCTCGTGGCGAGGTCGCTCGTGGCGAGGGTGTCCGAGGTCACGTAGGCAATCGTGCGGTCCAGCAGCCGTCCCTGCACCTCCTGGGCGACCAGCGAGACGAGCCCCGAGCGGATGACCGCGCCGTCGGGCTCGTGCAGGTAGGCGCCCACGGGACCGGGCTCGGCCACCGGGAGCTCGCCCTCGGGGGCGCGGAGCGTCGTGGCGGCGGCCCCCCGCAGCACCAGGGCGCTGCGCCCGGGGCCGTCG
>NZ_JALPKN010000255.1 GCF_023630195.1 Actinotalea sp. C106
CAACCCGTACGCCCCGCCCGCGGGCGGGTCCGGCGACGTGCCGCCGCCCCCGCCCGGGTACGGCCCCCCTCCGGGCTTCGGCCCCCCTCAGGCCTTCGGCTCCCCACCCGTGGGGTACGGCTCGGGCTACCCCGCGCCGGGCCACCCCGGCCAGGGGTACGGCGCCCCGGGGTACAGCGGCGCCCAGCACAACCCCCAGCAGTACCTGGCCCAGGGATGGGCGACCCCGCCGCCGCCGACCGAGGGCCTCGCGGTCGCCTCCCTCGTGCTGGGCATCATCGGCGTGGTGATCATCCAGATCACCGGGCCGGTCGCGGTCGTCCTCGGCATCGTCGCCCTCGTCCGGATCCGCCGCCTCGGCAGGCGCGGCCAGGGCCTGGCGATCGCCGGGCTCGTCACCGGGGGCTTCGCGACGCTCCTCCTGCTGCTCTTCGGGGTGTTCCTGGTCGCTGCCTTCACGGACGGCGCCCTGAACGGGTTCTCGTGAGCGAGCACGCCCCTCGTCAGGACGGCTACTACCCGCAGGAGGCGTACTACGCCCCGGGGTGGCAGGCCCCGCACCGGCCCTCCCCCGAGGAGCAGGACCGACGACGCCGCCGCACCCGGCGGATGCTCCTCGCGGGGGCGGCCGTGCTCGGCGTCATCACGCTGGTCGCCGCGGTGCTCGGTGCGCGGTACGCCCTCGCGGTGCGCCCGCTGGGCGAGGTCGACTCCCCGACCACCGCGCATGCGCGGCAGCTCGACCGCGGCCACTGCCTGCCCGCCCTGCCCGCGGACGGAGCGGTGGGCGAGGTCGACGTGGTGCCGTGCGGCGAGGCCCACGTGGCCGAGGTGGTGGGGACCCACCCCCTGCCCGACGGAGCCTGGCCAGGGTCGGCCGAGGCCGCCCGCAGCACCGCGGCCACGTGCGAGATGGAGACGGCCCAGCGCGAGCTCGGCTTCGAGCCTGTGGTCTGGGCCCCGACCGAGGCCGCCTGGGGGCAGGGCTACCGGACCGGGCTGTGCCTCGCGCACCTGCCCGAGGGTGAGGCGCGCGGCTCCTGGTCCACCGGCGACGTCACGCTCGAGGAGGGGTGACACCCCCTCCTCGAGCGGACCGGCGGTCAGCCGTTGAGGCCGGTGAGGTGGGGTACCGAGGCCGTGATGACCGTGCCGTCGGCGCGGGTCGTACCGAGCAGCGCTGAGGCGTCGGGCTCCCCCGGGATCCGCGGCCCCTGCCCGGCGAGGGGCACCGTGACCGGGCCGCGGGCCGGGACCCGTACCGCCTCGCCACGCACCGTGACCTCGAGACCGTCACCGATCTCGTTCTCGAGCTCGATCTCCTCGTGCCGCACCGTGACCTTGACCCGCGAGCCGCGGACGGTGAGCCGGAAGGTCAGGCAGGGCCAGCTCTCGGGCAGGCGCGGGTCGAAGCTGATCCTGCCGCCGTAGTCGCGCATCCCGCCGAAACCGTGCACCAGCGCGCCCCACACCCCGCCCGTCGAGGCGACGTGGACCCCGTCCGCGCTGTTGTGGTGCAGGTCCCCCAGGTCCACGAAGAGGGAGTCGTGGAAGTACCGCAACGCGAGCTCGTGGTACCCGACCTCGGCCGCGATGATCGACTGGACCACCCCGGACAACGACGAGTCCCCGGTGGTGATCGGGTCGTAGTACTCGAAGTCGGCGCGCTTCTCCTCGGCCGTGAAGTGCTCGCCCTGCAGGAAGAGGGCCAGCACGACGTCGGCCTGCTTGAGCACCTGGAAGCGGTAGATCACCAAGGGGTGGTAGTTGAGCAGCAGTGGTCGCTTGTCCTCCGGGGTGTTGGGCAGGTCCCAGACCTCGCGCTCGTGGAAGTGCGAGTCCTGCGGGTGGATGCCCAGGTTGTCGTCGTAGGGGATCGCCAGGGCGTCGGCGGCGCGCTCCCACTCAGCGATCTCCTCACGGTCCAGGTGCAGCCGGGACACCATGCGGGCGTGCTCCTGGGGCCAGTCCCTCTCGAGCTGGCAGACGGCCTCGGCAGCCCGGCGCAGGTTGAACCGCGCCATGACGTTCGTGAAGAGGTTGTCGTTGACGACCGTCGTGTACTCGTCGGGTCCGGTCACCCCGTGGATGTGGAAGGAGTCCGAGCCGTTGCCCCGCCAGAAGCCCAGGTCCGCCCACATGCGGGCGGTCTGCACGAGGATGTCGATGCCCTCGCGGGCCATGAACTCGTCGTCGCCGGTCGCCTCCACGTACTTGCTGATCGCGAAGGAGACGTCGGCGTCGATGTGGTACTGCGCGGTGCCTGCCGCGTAGTAGGCCGAGGCCTCCTCGCCGTTGATGGTCCGCCACGGGAACAGGGCCCCGTGCTGGGTGAGCTCGGCGGCGCGGCGGACCGCGGCCGGCAGCATCGTGTAGCGGAAGCGCAGGGCGTTCCGGGCGTACAGGGGCGTGGTGTACGTCAGGTAGGGGACCACGTAGATCTCGGTGTCCCAGAAGTAGTGGCCGCTGTAGCCCGAGCCGGTCAGCCCCTTGGCGGGGATGCCGTTGCCCTCGGCCCGGGCCGAGGCCTGGGCGAGCTGGAAGAGGTTCCAGCGCACGGCCTGCTGCACCTCGGGCTGCGCCTCGACCTCGACGTCGGACCGCTCCCAGTAGGCGTCGAGCCAGGCACGCTGGTCGGCGAACTGCTGGTCGATGCCCTCCTCGCGGACCCGGTCCAAGGTGCGACGGCACCGGTTGGTCAGCTCGCGGGCCGGGACGTTGCGCGAGGTGTGGTAAGCGATCGCCTTGGTGATGGTGATCGGCGTCCCGGCCTCGGCCCGGATCCGGTAGACGTGCTTGGCGTGGTCCTCCTCGACCTGGGTGAAGACCTTGTACTCGTTCTCGGTCTCGATGGCGTGATCGGCGCCGACCGCGAGGCTCATCCGCGAGTTGGTGCAGCGGTAGCCCAGCATCATGCGCTCGTCGTCGCCCCAGTGCTCGGTCGGCTGGAGCACCCGCTCCTCGAATCGCTGCCCGCGGCGAGGATCGTTCAGCGTGGACGCCTGGGCCTTGACCCGGAACTCGTCGAGCCCGTCCTGGCGGTTGAGCACCTGGGAGGACACCACGACCGGGACGTCGCGGTCCAGCACCGTGACCTCGTAGGTGAGGATCGCGAGGTGCCGCTGCCGGAAGGACACCATGCGCTGGGAGCGGATGCGGACGCGGTTCCCGGCGGGGGTGCGCCAGATGACCTCACGCCGCAGCACGCCGTCGCGCATGTCCAGGGTGCGCTCGTAGTGGACCAGGTCCGCGACCGAGAGCAGCAGCGGCTCGTCGTCGACGTAGATCCGCATGATCTTGGTGTCGGGGGCGTTGACGATCGTCTGGCCGACCTGAGCGAAGCCGTAGGCCTCCTCGGCGTGCTGGATCGGCCACGTCTCGTGGAAGCCGTTGATGAAGGTGCCGTGGGTGTGGCTGTCGCGCCCCTCCTCGACGTTGCCGCGCATGCCCAGGTAGCCGTTGCCGACCGAGAAGAGCGTCTCGGTCACGCCCAGGTCGCCGTGCTCGTAGAAGGTCTCGGTCAGGCGCCACGGGTCGACGGGGAAGCGGATCCGGTCCAGGTGCTCGGGCAGGGCCCCGAAGGAGGTCTCGGGCTCGTGGGTCAGCGGCTCGTGGGCGGCGGGCTGGCTCACCGGGTCACCAGCTCGGCCAGGTCCCCCACGACGACGTCGGCCCCCGCGTCGCGGAGCACCTGCGGTCCCGCGCCGCGGTCCACCCCGACGACGAGCCCGAAGTCCCCGTTGCGGCCCGCCTGGACCCCGGAGACCGCGTCCTCGAGGACGACGGACCGGGCGGCGGGGACCCCGAGGGCCTCCGCGGCGTAGAGGTACGTCGCGCCCGAGGGCTTGCCGGCCAGCCCTCGGGCACGGGCGACCTCCCCGTCGACGACGACCTCGAACCGGTCGGCGAGGCCGGCGGCGGCCAGCACGGCCGGCGCGTTCCGCGAGCTCGAGACCACGGCGATCTCGGTGCCGCGGGTGGCCAGCAGGTCGAGCAGCAGCACCGAGCCCGCGTACGGCACCACGCCGTCGGTGTCGAGGATCCGGGAGAAGACGGCGTTCTTGGCGTTCCCCAGGCCGCACACCGTCTCGGTGCCCGGCTCGTCGCCGGGGTCGCCCTCGGGCAGCACGATCCCGCGGGAGGCGAGGGCCGAGCGCACGCCGTCGTACCGGGGCTTGCCGTCGACGTACCGGAAGTAGTCCTCGTCGACGTAGGCGGGCTCGACGCCGTGGGCCTCGAAGTAGGTGGTGAACATCTGTCGCCACGCGTGCATGTGGACGTCGGCGGTCGGGGTCAGGACGCCGTCGAGGTCGAAGAGGGCGGCGTCGTACTCGTCCCAGTTCATGGAGTCGACGCTAGTGCGTGAACCCCCGTGGTTGGCGAACCGCGCCGGGTGAGGTCTCGGTCGTTGGACGTGCGCTCACGCGGTGACCGCCGTGAGGACCAGACCCTCGGCCCGCGCCGCCCCCGCCTCGTCCGCAGCCCCGGGGGTGGGGCGGTCGACCAGGACGGCGCCGCCGTCGGCCACCTGCCCCGCGAGGAGCATCCGGGCCAGCTGGTCGCCGATCTGGCGCT
>NZ_JALPKN010000256.1 GCF_023630195.1 Actinotalea sp. C106
GACGAGCTGGCCGCGACCGGGGGGGCCGGGCACGGGCTTGGCGGCGCCGACGAGGGCGCCCTCCTCGGGGCTGCCGGACAGGACCAGGCCAGGGGCGGCGAGGTCCTTGAGGGCCTGGAGGACGGGCTCGTACATGGCGCGGCCCGCGCCGCCGGTGCGTCGGGCGATGATGACGTGGAGCCCGATGTCCCCGGCCTGCGCGAGGAGCGGGACCAGGGGCATGAGGGGGTTGCCGGTGGAGGTGGCCACGAGGTCGTAGTCGTCGACCAGCAGGTACACCTCGGCCCCGCTCCACCAGGAGCGCCGGCGCAGCTGCTCGGGGGTGACGTCGGGCCCGGGCAGGCGCCCGCGCAGGTAGTCGGCGAGGTCGTTGATCTCGTGGGCGGCCTGGTCCTGGGTGGTGAGGTAGCCGGCGAGGTACTCCTCGGGGATCTCCCCCAGCAGGGAGCGGCGCAGGTCGACCGCGAAGATCTGCGCCTCGGTGGGGGTGTGCACGCGCTGGACCTCGGCGGCCACCCCGCGCAGCAGGGCGGACTTGCCTGAGCCGCCGTCGCCGAAGGCGATGAGGTGGGAGGTGGTGCGGGGGTCGAGGCCCACGGGACCGAGCCGGGACTCCTCGACACCGAGGAGCAGCTGGGGGGTCTGCGGCGCCATGGCGCGGACCTCGTCGAGGTGGATGTGCTCGGGCAGCAGCCGGAGCTTGGGTCCGCGGGGCCCGCGCCAGGCCTCGGCGACGGCCCGCACCAGGTGGTCGACGCCACCGCCGAGGGTGCCGGCGTCCCCGGAGCCGTCGACGCGGGGCAGGGCGGTGAGGATGTGGTGCTTGGTGGTGGCCAGCCCGCGGCCTGGGCGGTGCTCGGGGACGTTGGCGGCGACCTTGCGGTCGATCTCGGAGTCCATGGGGTCACCGAGCCGCATCTCGAGCTTGGTGCCGAAGATGTCCTTGACCTGGGTGCGGAAGTCCATCCACCGGCTGGCGGTGGCCACGAGGTGCAGCCCGAACGTGAGGCCGCGGCCGGCGAGGGTCTGGATCTCGGCCTCGAGCTCGTCGAACTCGGAGCGCACCGTGGACCACCCGTCGACCACGAGGAAGATGTCGCCGTACCCGTCGTCGACCTGGCCGGCGGCGCGGCGCTGCCGGTAGGTCTCGATCGAGTCGATGCCGTGGGTGCGGAAGTACAGCTCGCGGGCGTCGATGATCCCGTCGATCTCGGCGACGATGCGCCGCACGACGTCGGGCTCGGCCCGGGAGGCGATGCCGGCCACGTGGGCCAGCTGGGTGAAGGGGCTGAACGTGCCGCCACCGAAGTCGAGCACGTAGAACTGCACCTCGAGGGGGGTGCGGGTCAGGGCCAGGCCGGTGACCACGGAGCGCGCGGCGGTGCTCTTGCCGGTGCGGGGGCCCCCGACGATGGCGACGTGCCCGCCGGCCCCGCCCAGGGACAGGGTGAGGTTCTCGCGCCGCTGCTCGAGGGGACGGTCGACGACGCCCAGCGGGATGACCAGGTCGCCCGAGTCCCGCCAGGTGCGCGAGACGAGGCCGAGCTCGGGGTCGGGGGCGAGGTCGGGCATGAGCTGGTCGAGGCTGTGCGGCACGACGAGGGGCTCGAGCCACACCTTGTGGGCGGGCGGGCCCTGGTGGGCCATGCGGGCGACGCCGATGTCGAAGGTGGTGCTGTCCTCGGCGGCTTCGACCTCGACGGGTTCGCGGGGGTCGCCGTCGGGGTGCTGGGCGGCGTCGACGGGGGCGGCGGTGAACAGCTCGATGCGGCCGGTGCCGTGCTGCTGGTCGGTGGGCCGGCTCGCGCCGCGGCGGGCGGCGGGCGGACCGGAGACGTAGGAGGCGCGGAACTGGACCATGGTGGTCGTGTCGGGCTTGAGGTAGCCCATGCCCGGCACGGCGGGCAGCGTGTAGGCGTCGGGCACGCCCAGCACGGTGCGGGACTCGGCTGCCGAGAAGGTCCGCAGGCCGATGCGGTAGGACAGGTGCGACTCGAGCCCGCGCAGCCGCCCTTCTTCGAGGCGCTGCGAGGAGAGCAGCAGGTGCATCTGCAGCGACCGGCCGAGCCGCCCGATGGCCACGAACAGGTCGACGAACTCGGGCTTGGCGGAGAGCAGCTCGGAGAACTCGTCGGCGACGATGAGCAGCGCGGGGAGGGGCTCGAGGTCGGTGCGGCCACCGAGGCGGGCCTTCTCGTAGTCGGCGACGTTGGCGAAGTTGCCGGCGGCGCGCAGCAGCTCCTGGCGACGGGTCATCTCGCCCTGCAGGGCGTCCTGCATGCGGTCGACGAGGGTGAGCTCCTCGCTGAGGTTGGTGATGATGGCGCTCACGTGCGGCATCTCGGCCATGCCGGCGAAGGTCGCGCCACCCTTGAAGTCGATGAGGACGAAGTTCAGGTCCTCCGAGGAGTGTGTGAGGGCCAGGGCGAGGACGAGGGTGCGCAGCACCTCGGACTTGCCGGAGCCGGTGGCGCCGATGATGAGGCCGTGGGGGCCCATGCCCTGCTGGGCGGACTCCTTGATGTCCAGGGAGATGGGCTGGCCCTGGCTGGTGAGGCCGATGGGGACGCGCAGTCGGTCGCGCTGCAGGCGGGGGCGCCACTGGACGGCGGGCTGGAAGTCGCGGATGTCGCCGATGCCGAGCAGGTCCACGAGCTCGGCGGACACCGCGGGGCCCTCGCCGGCGACGGGGCCGCTCTCGAGGTGCAGGGGGGCGAGGCGGCGGGCGGTGGCCTCGGCGTCGGCCAGGGCCATGTGGTCGGCGATCCCGGACCGGGCGCCCCAGCCGAGGCGGATCACCTGGAAGGCCTGGCGCCGGTCCCGACCCTGGTCGAAGGCCTGTGGCGGGGGGCCCATGAGCAGCCGCAGGGTGTGCGCGTCGCTGAGCTCCTCCCAGTGGTCGGGCAGGTGCACGACGGTGACGCCGGCGGTGCCGTCGGGGGAGAGCACGGGGTGGCCGAGGGGGAGGTCGGCCCCGTCGACGACGATGACGACGTGCGGGACCTCGGTGCTGCCGTCCACGGCGAAGCGCGGCCGGTCGGTGAGGCCCTCGGGGAGCAGGTCGGCGATCTCCTCGTAGGAGCTGGCGATCATGCGGGCCGGGCCGACGGCGTCCCGCGCGCGCATGGACTGCACGTGCGGCAGCCACTTGGCCCAGTCCCAGTGGCGCAGGGCGCTGGGGGCGGCGAGGACGGCGATCTTGACGTCGTCGGCGGAGTGGAAGGTGGCGAGCTGGGCGAGCAGGGCGCGGGTCATGCCGCGGGCGCCGTCCTCGTCGCCGGCGACCTCGATCCGCGCGGCGGAGCGCAGGTCGAGGGTGAGGGGCAGGTCGCGCTGGGTGCTGTGCGAGACGAGGAACCGGTGCGCGGCGGAGGCGGCCACGGGGTCGAGCTGGGTCAGGGGAGGGGTCTCGGCGGGTTCGAGGTCCACGCACAGCGGCTGGTCGGCGCGGCCGGCGCGCACGGTGAGGTACTGCTCGTGCTCGAGGTCCCGTTCCCACACCCGGGTGCGTTCCTCGGCGACGGAGGCGAGGGCGCGGGGGTCGGGGTGGAACCAGTGGGCGTGGCGGCGCTGGGCCTTGGCGGCGTTGCGTACCTGGCCGCGCAGGTCGCTGAGGTAGGCGAGGTACTCGCGGCGCGCCCCGACGACGGTCGACTGGTGCTGGGAGCGTTGACGCCAGATGTTGACCCCGACGAACCCGAGGGTGGCGACGAGGAACATGCCGGCGCCGATCATGCCGCGGGGCCCGGGCATCGCGACGGCCACGAAGACGATCCCACCGAGGCTGCCGAGCATCGGCACCATCATCGACAGCGTGCCGCTCATGCCCTCGGAGGCGGCGAGCTCGGGCGGCGCCTGGACGGTGACCTGGCCCGACGGCGGGGGCGGCGGGGTGATCTGCTCCAGGACGGTCGGTGAGGTCACGGGGTCAACCTAGGTCACCGGTCCTCGTTCGCCGCATCCGCGACCGAGGGGGTGGACGTGGATCGCCTCGCGCGACTGCACCTGATCACCAGGACGCCGGCGAGGGCTGTGATGCCCCCGAGGGCGATGAGCGCGAACGCGGCGGGGATGAGCCAGCTGGGCCGTGCGCTGGTGTCCTCGGTGGAGGTGGGTGAGTCCGGGCATGGGTGGCTTCGCTACCAGTCCTCATCGGTGGTGTCGGTGACGGGGGGTGCGACCAGATCGGGCAGTCGGTCGCGGGAGCCCGCGGCAGCAGCCGGTGTGGGGGTGTTCGGGCTGTCATCGGCCAGGTGCGGGGCGAGGTAGCCGGGACCGCTGCGACGCTTCTTGTCTGCTGAGCTCCCTGCGGCACCGCCAGCGCCCATGGGCATGCCAGCCATCGTCGAGCCGCGCCCACCCGCTGCGCCGGCACCGGCCTGGGTCGAGGAGCCGGCGGTGAGGCCCGACCCGGTGGACCCGGACAGGGCTCCGGCTCGACCTCCAGCACCGGTGCCGTTGGCACCCCCCGCCGTGGCTCCGGAGGCTCCGGTCGAGGCGCCGCCGGCCCCCGGGGCTCCTACGAACGTGCCGCCACGCCCGC
>NZ_JALPKN010000257.1 GCF_023630195.1 Actinotalea sp. C106
AGGAGCCAGACCCCGGCGCGCCGGCGTCCGACGCGGCGCCCGGCGCGGCGCCCGGCGCGAGCCCGACCGGCCAGGCGGCCGGTGAGAGCCAGCCGGACCCGTGCGCCGACCCGACCGTCGCGGCACGGGTCGACGAGGGCCTCGCCTCCGACACCGAGGGCGCCCACAACTCCATCCTGGTCTCCCCCGAGGAGATGACGGAGCTGGGCCACTCCGACGCCGAGGCCGCGAACCAGCTCGCGGAGTGGGAGCGGCTCAGCCGCGAGGACGTCGCGTTCCAGCAGTGCCTGCGCGCCCGTCAGGGTGAGCCGACGCTCGACCCCGTCCAGGGGGGAGAACGTCCCGCCATCAGCAGCACCATCCCGGACGGGTCTGAGGGAGAATCGAACTAAACCCGAGTCCTCGAGGAGGGCACATGTCACACCCGCGCGGCCTTGACCGGGACGAGTCACCGGAGCCCGAGGACTCGTTCGAGCTCGAACCGCCGTCACCCACGACCGAGGTCACCGTTCACCAGCCGGAGAAGGTCGGCGGCATGGTGCTCGTGGACGCTGAGACGCAGCAGAAGCACGCCGAGACGGCGCAGTCCTCCCTCGACGACCTGCTCGGCACCCCGCTGCACAGCCCGGAGTTCCAGGCCAAGCTCGCCCGCCTCACCCGGCTGGGGGAAGGGGTGATGCAGCAGGCCGGTGACTCCACCAACCGGATGCTCCAGCGGCCGGCAGCGGCTCTGTCCGCCAACGGCACCGACCCTGCTGCGCGCACGGGCACGACCCTGGCGGAGCTCCGGCAGATCGTCTCCGAGCTGGACCCCCAGCGGCACGACCTCACCGGCGCCAGGCGCACCTTCAAGTTCCTGCCGGGCGGCAGCAGGGTGCAGCGGTACTTCCAGAAGTACGAGGCCGCCCAGGAGCAGCTCAACGCCATCACCAAGACGCTCCAGGGCGGTCAGGACGAGCTGCGGCAGGACAACGCCGCCATCCAGACCGAGCGCGACGCCCTGTGGCAGGCGCTGAGCGAGCTGGCCGACGTGGCCGTGCTCGCCCGCCACCTGGGCGACGGCCTCGAGCAGCGCATCGCCGCCCTGCGCACCGAGGGCAAGAGCGAGGACGCCGCCGCCCTCGAGTCGGACGCCCTGTTCTCCCTGCGCCAGCGTCACCAGGACCTCATGACCCAGATGGCGGTCGCGGTCCAGGGCTACCTGGCGCTCGACGTCGTGAAGAAGAACAACGCCGAGCTCATCAAGGGCGTGGACCGCGCCCTGGACACCACGATGGCCGCGCTGCGCGTCGCCGTCATCACCTCCCAGGCGCTGGGTCAGCAACGGATCGTGCTCACCCAGGTCGACGCGCTGAACGCGACGACGTCGGACATGATCCTGGGCACCTCCGAGCTGCTGCGGGCGCAGGGCACCGCCATCCAGCAGCAGGCGTCCCAGGCCACCGTGGACACCGAGAAGCTGCAGCAGGCGTTCGACACCGTGTTCGAGGCGATGGACGAGATCGACCGGTACAAGGCCGAGGCCACACGGACCATGAAGCTGACAGCGACGGCCCTCGAGGGCCAGGTGAGCCGCGCCCGGCTGCACCTGGAACGCAGCCACGCGTCCGACGCCGCCACAGCAGACCCCGGGGGGCGCTGACCATGTCGCGGCTGACGCTCGGCAACGTCGTCAAGGTGACGGCCGTCGTCGTCTTCTTCCCCCTGCTCGCCTACCTGGTGCTCGTCATCGGTGCGGTGCGGAAGAACCTCAGGACGACGCTCGAGGGCCTGCTCTACGCCGGGGCCTTCTCCACGGCGGTGTTCGTGCTGGACTTCTGGGGGCCGCCCGCCCTGCTCGCGGTGACGGCCATGATCGCCTCGGGCGTCCGCTCGTGGCACCTGCGGGACCTGTGGCTGCCGGCACGTCGCCGGTGGTGGAAGCGCGGCCGGGCCACGACCTCCACCGACGTCGAGCCGGCCCGCGCGCAGCGCGCCACCGCCGTGGAGGGGTCTGAGCACCTGCCCTCGGCGGTCGCCTGGGTCCGCATGCACGCCGACCGGAACAGGCACCGCCTGCCGGGGGATGCTCACCACACCGTGCTGCACACCTGCCAGGTGCTGGAAACCGTGATCGCAGCCGAGCAGCACGAGCCGACCACGGACCCGCGGTTCGAGTACGAGCTGGACGCCATGGCCCGGCGGTACCTGCCGAGCGTCCTGAAGCACTACCTGGCGATCGCGCCGAGCAGCGTGCAGGAGCGCCAGCCGAACGGGCGCACCCCCGACGAGGAGCTGACCGAGCAGCTGCGCATCCTCTCGGCCCAGGCCGACGCCCTCGACGCGAGCCGCCACCGTCGCCTGACGGCCGAGCTGAGCACCACCGGCAACTTCCTCCGGGAGAAGTACGGCCTCCGCCAGCCGGACGCCGCCGACTTCCGCGTCCAGTGACGGCCGTCTGCTGACGGCGGTGCATCGCCGTGCTCGCGGCCGGGCCTCACACGACAGAACCCCCCGCTCGAAGCCCTTCCGGGCCCCCTGCGGGGGGTTCTGTCACTTCAAGGGCCTGAGTTCCGTCAGGACCCCCGTGGCGGTAGCGGTGGGATTTGAACCCACGGTGGACTTTCACCCACACACGCTTTCGAGGCGTGCTCCTTAGGCCGCTCGGACACGCTACCTCGCCAGAGAGGCTACCTGGTCAGGTGCGTGCGCTCCCAATCGAGCGTGCCTGGCGGCCTCGATCTCACCCCCAGGCGCCCGCCGCGGCCGCGTCCCGCGCGAACTCCGCGACGCTGCGGGCCGGTCGCCCGAGGGCCGCCTGCACGCCGTCGACCGGGCGGACGTTGCGCCCGTCGAAGACCTCCAGGCACAGGTCGGTGAGCATGTCGGCATAGTGCGCGCCGGCCTCGGCGGTGAGGACCGCACGGAACTCCTCGGGGTCCATCGCCAGGTAGCCGACCTCACGTCCGGTCGCCGTCGCGATCACCTCCGCCACCTCGGTGAAGGTGAGGGCCTGCGGCCCCGTCACCTCGTGGACCCGACCGCGCAGGGCCGGGTCGGTGAGGGCGGCGACGACCACGTCCGCGACGTCGTCGAGGTCGACGAAGGGCTCAGGGACGTGCCCGGCCGGCAGGGCGACCATGCCGGCGAGCACGCCGTCACGCAGGGCTCCCTCGCTGAAGTTCTGCATGAACCACGAGGCGCGCACGACCGTCCACTCGAGCCCTGACTCCTCGACGACGAGCTCGGCCCGGCGGGCGTTGACCTCGCCCCGACCCGAGAGGAGCACCAGGTGCTCGACACCGGCCGCCCGCGCCAGGGAGACGAGCTCGGCGACGTCCTCGGGGGCGCCGTCGACGGCGAGGTCGGGCACGTAGGTGACGTAGAGGGCCGTAGCCCCCTCGATGGCCGCGGCCCAGGTGCTGCGGTCCTGCCAGTCGAAGGGCGGGGTCGAGCGGCGCGACCGACCGGCGACCGGGACCCCCGCCTGCTCGAGCCTGCTCATGACGCGGTGGCCGGTCTTGCCGGTCGCGCCGAGGACGTGGACGGGGCCGGGCGTCTTCGGGCGCGACGGGGTACGGGTGCTGCCGGTCTGCGAGGTGGTGCTGGTCATGATCTGCTCCTTGGTCTCGGTGAGGGCTCCAGCCTCACCCGCCGCCCTCGCACGATCCATGCCCGTGAGTCCGCACTCTTGTGCCGATCGTCCGCCGACC
Source organism: Actinotalea sp. C106 (assembly GCF_023630195.1). GTDB lineage: Bacteria > Actinomycetota > Actinomycetes > Actinomycetales > Cellulomonadaceae > Actinotalea. The sequence continues at coordinate 3,693 of NZ_JALPKN010000257.1, forward strand.
CTGGACGCACCCCTCGGACGCTGCGAGGCTCGTCCCGTGAGCAGCCCCGCACCCCGCACCACCGCGCGTCCCTTCCCGGCGTCCCGCCCCGACCCCGTCGGCGAGGCCCTGCACCTGCTGCGGCTCGACGGCGCCCTGTACTGCCGCTCGGAGCTCACCGCCCCGTGGGGCATCGACCTGCCGCCGGTCGACGACCTGCTCTTCCTGCACGTGGTGACCTCGGGGAGGGCCTGGCTCACGGTCGACGGCGCCCCGCCCCGGGCCCTCGACCAGGGCACCGTGGCCCTCGTGGCCCCCGGGGTCCCGCACCGCCTGACCAGCGCCCCCTCGGCGCGCGCGACCCCCCTGTTCGACATCCCCGTCGAGACCCTGAGCGACCGGTACGAGGTGCTGCGGCACGGTGGCGGGGGCGAGCCCACCCTGGCGACCTGCAGCGTGCTGCGTCTGGACCACGTGGCGGCCGGACGGCTCCTCGCCGAGCTGCCCCCTTCCCTCGTGGTCGACGTGTGGACCGACGACGACCTGGGCTGGGTGCACAGCACCATGCGACTGATCGCGCGCGAGGCCTCGGCCGACCGCCCCGGCGGGGAGACCGTCCTGACCCGGCTCGCCGACGTGCTCGCGGTCCAGGTGCTGCGGGCCTGGCTCGACTCCGGCCAGGCCGGGGCGCAGGGGTGGTTGGCGGCCCTGCGGGACGAGCACGTCGGGGCCGCCCTCGCGGCGGTGCACCGCTCCCCCGAGCACCCCTGGACCCTGGAC